>NZ_JAUOQQ010000033.1:0-41818 GCF_030547675.1 Photobacterium sp. 2_MG-2023 | reverse complement strand
TTGGCTATCTCAGCCCTGAGAATTTTGAATTGAAGAACAGTGCTTAGCTAAGTGTCCAGAGTTAGTGGATCAGATCAGCCAGCTTTATTGCGTTGATTATTTTTGCATTTACAGTTTGAACAATATGCAATAGTGTTAAATCCAACGTTTAGCAGGTTACGAATAACAAGGAATGTTTAATGCGTAAATTACATGGCGGTTGTCTGTGCGGAACAGTCACCTTTTCACTGGATGACGATTTTTCTCATTTTTATTTGTGCCACTGCGATCAGTGCAAAAAACTGACGGGTTCAGCCCATGCTTCCAACCTTTTTACCCAGCCGAACAATATCCGGTGGGAGCAGGGTGAACAAGCCATAGTGAGGTACAACCACCCGACACGCACCTTCTCCAATGCCTTTTGCGGCCAATGCGGCGCGAACCTGCCCTATTTGTCACAGAGCGGGAAAGCCCTGATTGTGCCGGCAGGTTCACTGAACGAGCAGTCTTCTAAATCACCTGACTGCCAGATTTTCTGCGATGAGCAGGCATCCTGGCACAAAGCCGGTATGCTCACTCAACACCTGCCGGGGTTTCCGGAATAATTACTTTTCTTTGAGAATATATCCATGAATCTCTTCGCTGTTATTTTTGCCGTGGCTGTCTATCGATTGATTGAAGAATTAACCGGATTTGATCTTGACGTGTTTGCTGATCCCTCCGACTGGAAACAGCTTACCTTGAAGTTACTCATATATATGTCGTTGTATGCCGCTTTTGATCAGATTTGGCGCTGGTACAAACAATCTTTTGTCACACCGCAACAAGGCTGACTGTCATAAAAAGGAGAGCCTCAATCATGAGGCTCTCCGAGTTTATCTCATCGAACTTAACTGAAAAATCTTGCCAGTTTCGACACCCGTGCAAATAGCAACTTATCCGCTATTAGCACAGTCACAATCACTATCCCTGCCAGCGAGAAACACACTCCAAGAATGGCAATCACAACCGTTGCGCCTTTCCACAGCGTCATGTTCTTCGGTGCTGGCGGGGCAGAAAGCATACGCTTGCCTTTCGGTCGGCGCAGCCACCACATCGCGATACCGCTCAGGCTGATCACAATGAATGCCAGGCAGAGCACAGTGTTTGCTGCTTTGTTCCACCAGCCAAAGTCGCCCTCGTGCAGCGCAATGCCCCACGCCATCACTTTCGCCATCGGGGAATATTGTTCGTACCTGATATCTGCCAGTACCTTGCCTGTGTACTGGTCGATGTGCAGGGTGCGATCCTGCGTCGCATCGTTAATATCGTTACTCATGGTACTTTGCAGCACGCTGTATGCGCCCTGCTCACCTTTAGGCAGATTGACACGAAACGACGTAAAACCCAGCTGTTTGGCAAACAAAACAACCGACTCCAGATCCACCTTGCCCACCATACCCTGATGACCGGCATGTGAGCCGGACACAGGCATGGGCGTTTGCTCCAGGTTCCACGGCACTTCTTCCAGTTCGCCGTGGTTCATGTCGGCATGCTTAGCATCCGAGAGCGGCACATCACCAAATACCCCCGCGGGAAAACTGTTCCATGCCTGCACCATCTTGCTGCCCCAAACCCCCGACCAGGACAGACCTGACAGCAGAAAAAGCAGTAAAAACACAGACGTTAAGACCCCAAGATTCGCGTGAAGATCACGCCAGAACGTACGCTTGCCGCTGGTCATACGCACACGCAGCGCACCTGCTCTGCTGGCGTTGTCTCGCGGCCACCACATGTAAGCGCCACTCACAATCAGGATCACAGCAAAACTCGCCGCCAGCTCAATCAGGCGATCGCCAATATCGCCGATAAACAGCGTGCCGTGTATTTCATTCGCCAGCGTGTACAGGTTGTTATCGCGATCAAGCGAGCCCAGCACTTCAGCTGTGTAAGGGTTCACTGTCACGAACAAGCCGTGTCCATCTGCTGTCACTACCGCAAAACGCGCCACATCTTCAGGCTGCTTAGGGGTTAAATATTGATTAATTGTGGCTTGGGGATAGGCTTGCTGAACAGCATTGAGCTGCTGACTGACAGGCAGACTTTGAGCGGCCGGCTCGACAAAAAGGAGGTCTTTAAAACGGAGATTATCGATCGTTCCCGCGTAGAGCATCATCAGGCCGGTCACCGCCAGCATGAGCAAAAAAGGCACCACATACAAACCGGCATAAAAATGCCAGCGCCAGGCCGTCAGGTAGCCGTTACGTTGTGGTGATGGCAGCTTATCCTGCTGCGCCAGAGTCTCGTTATTATTTGTCATTGAGTTTCCTTCCAGTGCGAAAAATGCGCACAATTACACCGTTTCTGTCTGTCAGGCAGAAACAACCAGCATAGAGAAATGTTTGGGAAATATGTAAGCCGGGGAGAAGACGGATCTATCCCGGTTAAACCGCTGGCGGTGCTCTGGAAGGCGAAAGAAAATAGTGCCACTGGCGAGGCGTGAACTGATAGGTGTTGGCTGGTTGTGCGAGGCCTGGCTCACCCAGCCCCAGCCATCTTTCATCAATATGAGCCAGGCTGAAAACACCGATGGGACAGTGTCCCTGAGTATCATGCTTGAGCTGATCTTTACCATCAGCCAGTTTAACGAGTTTAAAACCGCCCAGTGTGCACAAGCTGGCCCAGGTTCCCGCAGGCTGGTGATGGGCATTGACCACAGGCATAGCAATGAGCAATAGCCAGCTCAAAAAGCTGGCAACAATCATCATTCTGTGTAGTGGTTTTCCTTGCCGCATTGATACTCTCGTCCTGATAGCGATTGAATAGTAGATGTTGATAAAAGAATCTACAAGATGAAAAAAAATTCGTGACTGATGAGCCGGAGAACCTTGGTGGAAATCGACGCGTTTCATCAAATTCGGACAGTTCATCTCCTTATTCAAGGGAGGGAATATTCGTGCAGAAACCAAATTCTAAACCAATCTGTAAATCATATGATGATGATTTACAGAATTCTTATCCCAAAATCACACATCATAAACATGCTGTTGTTTTTCGGATATTCATTAACTAACTTCATGCTGACTGCTTAGAACAATCGCTAGTAAGTGGTAATGAGTCGTCAGCGATAATTCTAGGTTTCTTAAACTTAATTGTATTTTAAGGAGCTTACATGGCTTACGCACAATGGGTCAGCTATACCGTCATCGCAGATAACTGCAACCTGCAAGTGAAAAATGCGCAACACAGCTGGGGTAAATTTTATCAGTACGACAATAAAGATCATGAACTGTCGCCTGAAGAAGTGAATGGGCAAGTCGTCGAAATTGGGCAGGAAGGTTTTAACATCGTAAGCTCCTGTGGTCGCTCTGATTCAGCTTCCGGTACCCAAGGTTCGTTTGATCTGTACGACGGTTCAACAAAAGTCGTGACTCTGGTTTGGGATTGTCCCTGGGGCAGTAAGTCAAACAGCTGGTCTCAAACTGGCCAAAACCGCAATTATGTTGTGTCTGTGACAGGCGGCTCCATGAACTCTGGCGCCATCGGTGTCCTGACTGTGGAAGTGATCAAGAAACACGTCAGCTAATATAGAAGGCAGTGCGGGATACATCATCCCCACTGCCTTTCTCTTTTTCACCGCATAACGACACATATTCGCAATCACGCTTTGCTGCGACAGACACTCTTTGCTCGCCCAAAGAGTACCTGGCGCGCATAAGAAAATGCCGAGGACTACGCCAAATCTGAAGCGCGACATGCATATTTCCCCAAATGGCGGTCATAAAAAAGCAGCGTTTCCGCTGCCTTTCTGAATGCTATCTTTGGCTGATTCGCTGTTATGCCGTCACCAGTTTGCTCCGGCGGGCTTTCAGCCTCAGTTGGGCGACGGCCACTCCGCAAAGCACCATACCGCCGCCGATCAAATGCACCGCTTCCAGCTGTTCATTCAGTACAACACTGGCAATGACAGCGGTGATCACTGGCATCAGGTTCATAAACATGGCTGTTTTGTCTGCGCCCAGCATTTTGATCCCTTTCATCCAGCACCAGGGTGCAATCACAGAAGCAGGAATTGCGGCAAACAACACCAGAGGTAATGCATCGCCGGTAATCGCCACCCGCTGGCTGGTGAACAGCATAGGCAGGAGGAACAGAACGGCAAACATGCCCTGAACATACACAGATTGCCAGTTACTCAAGGGCATATCCCAGCGTTTGAGTAACACACAGTAAAGCGCATACACGAACGCAGCCAGCAGTAGTAAGCCATCACCCTGATTAATGCCTTGTGCGAGCAACTGAGATGGATTGCCGTGGCTCAGCATCAATACCAACCCGCCAAGCGACAGCACAGCACCCACCATTGCCAGCGGCGATAGCTTTTGTTTCAGAATAGGTACACTCAGAAACATGCTCATCAGAGGAACCAGTGACATAATCAGCGCCATATTGGTGGCTGTGGTGGTCGGTGCGGCAAAATACCCCAGCGACTGGTTCAGTACCATGCCCAGAAACGCCAGCAATGCCAGCTTCGACAAATGCGGTTTGATGTTTGACCACTGACGAATAACAGAGGTAATAACAAAAGGTGTCAGTGCCAGCATGGCAAAAAACCAGCGGTAAAAGGCGATCGCTCCCGGATCGATTACGCTGTAGGAAAGTTTGTTAACAATGGCATTCCCTGCCCAAATTGAAACCGTCAATAAGGGAAATAAGTAGATCATGCGCTGCCTTCGCTGAGATGGTAGAAAAATACGCTGTACGTATGTATTCATTGTCTCAGGTCAGCTTAGAAATACATATCTCTAATCGGACACTCTACCCTTACATTCAGACATATCAGTAATTATCGGCATTAACTGATATCGTAATACGGTTTCGCTACCCCCTGCATCGGTATAGGATCCTAAATACCGGCCGCCGTTCAGCGGCCTTCTCCATTTCCATATCTCGACCTTACATTGAATAAAATCATAGTGTTATTTCACAAGACTACCATACTCCTTCAATTGCACTAGTCACTCTGTCTGGCTGGGTGGTACATTGTTTCCTGAATACACCTTCAATGGACTGAATGGCAATGAAGCATGCCAACCCCAAGCATACCCCGATTGATATCTACTTCCTGCTGACCCCTGACGTGCATTTACTCGATCTGGCTGGCCCCTGCCAGGCTTTTCACGAAGCCATCAGCTATGGCATGGATCTGAATCTGCATTTCATCAGTGATCAAAATTCCCTGAGCAGTCATCAGGGGCTCACTCTCGGTGGCATGCAACCTTTGCCATCTTCTCTGCCTGATAATGCCATAGTGGTTGTGTGTGCATCGAAATACCATGAAGGGATATACCGGAATCAGGCCAGCGAGCGGTGCATTGAATGGCTCAGGCATTCCCCGAAAGCCGATACCCGGATTCTCGGTATTTGCACCGGGGCTTTTTTACTGGGGTTAGCTGGCTGGCTGGATAATCGTCAGTCGACAACGCACCACAAGCTCACAGAGGCGCTGTCGCAACAATTCCCTGCTGCAGACGTGTTGCCAGAACGGATTTTTGTACAGGATGGTCAGGTCTACACCACAGCGGGTGTAACAGCCGGTATTGACCTGGCCCTTCAGCTCATCGAGGATATCAGTGGCAGCCGGTTTGCTATGGAAGTGGCACGGGATCTGGTGGTCTATCGTCGCCGTATGGCAAACGATCCACAGATATCCAAACAGCTCAGCTTTCGCAGCCACATTTCACCGCTGGTACATTCCATTCAGGATTACCTGCAGACAAAACTGCATGAAAAACTGGCACTGGCCGATATAGCCGACGCCTTTCGGGTCTCTTCCCGCCATATGCAGCGAGAATTTAAAAACGCTACCGGCCTGACCATTAGAGAATATCTGGTCGAACTGAGGCTGGAAGAAGCCAAGTGCTACATTGAAAATGGTGACACCATTGAAGTGGCAGCGTTTAAGTCCGGTTTCCCCCAGGCTAGTTCATTACGGGCCGCCTGGAAGAAAAAGTATAAAACCCTGCCAAAAGAATCCGCCGCTAAAGTGGACGCGGCGGCCGAAAGTACAGGGAGATACCTGCTCAATCGCTCAACTGGGTAACAAAAAACTGTGACGCCAGTTTGAGAGCATGTTTGGTGGCCTCCGGGTTATAACGGATAGGGACATTCCCTCCCTTGCCCCGGAAAGCATAAGGATCAAAAAAGGTACTTTCTGCTCTGGGCAGCTCAAAGGCATGGGTGGCACCGGGCAATGTCACCAGTTTCACCAAGGACTGGTTAGACTGTGGCAACTGGCTGACCAGCGTCTTGCAATCATCCGGACCATCATATTTGTCCTCTTCGCCAGACAAGATCATCAAGTGGCGGTCTGCAGCAATGCCGGTAAAGGGATACCCTGACACCTTGTTATAGGCCCAGCACACCGGATAGTTGGCAACCAAGGCTTTCAGTGATCCTGATTCCTGCTCGCCCGCCATCAGCATGGCAACCACACCGCCCCAGGAAAAGCCAATAAGGCCCAGTTCGCCGGCATTAATATCCTGGCGGGATTTCAGATAATCAATTGCCGCATACACATCCGGTAGCGTCTCTTTAACATGTTTCGGACGAGACAACCCGCCTTCCAACCCTCGGGCAGCCCACATGTCGATTTCTAATGTAGCAAAACCCTGCCTGTTCAATACCTGGCTGTAGAGTGCGCCGCGTTCGTCCACACCACCAGAACCGTGCACTATGATAACCGCAGGCAGTGGTGCCTCAATACCGTCAGGTTTGGTGAAACGTGCAGCCACAGTCACCGGATTATCAGCTGATTGGCCGGACTGAAAAGCCACATAATTGTGTTTATACAAAGTGTTTGGCGTGTGGTTCTGCGCCGCATTGGCTGTGCTGGTTACCAGCACAGAGGCAAACAAAAGCGCAGCATTACGAAATGTGTTCATCATGGCAGCTATACAACTTCCCTGAGTGAATGTGTTACCTGAGAGGCAGCCAGTGCCTGCCCGAGATCCTGAATGATATCCTGACTGGCTTCCAGCCCGACACACAACCTGACCAGGCCGTCTGAAATACCGTACTGCTGCTTCTCTTCCTGAGAATACCGACAGTGGGTCGTCGAGGCCGGGTGGGTCACCATAGATTTGGTATCACCAATATTGGTACAGCGGGCCACCAGATTGAGCGCATCAATACACCGCCAGGCCGCTTTCTGACCGCCTTCAACAACAAAACTGATCACCGGGCTATGGCCGGTTTGCTGTTTGGCAATCACCTCGGCCTGCGGATGCGAATGACTGAAGGTGGAAAAGACCTGCTTCACACAAGACTGCTGACGCAGCCAGGCTTCGACCGTTCTGGCGTTCTGTTCATGCATGGTCATTCTGGCCGTCAGCGTGTCCAGGCCGTGACTCAGCACCCAAGCCGTAAAGGCATTCATGCAAGTTCCGGAACTGCGCAAATAGTTTTTCAATGGCTGGATCACGTCTTTACGTCCGGCGATGACACCACCAACCGTTCTGCCCTGCCCGTCCATGAATTTACCGGTTGAATGCAACACCAGATCGGCACCATGGTTTAACGGTCGCTGGTTGACCGGAGACAGCAAAGTGTTATCCACCACCAACAGGGCATTATTACGTTTTGCCAGCCCGGATAACCAGGTTAAATCCGCCACTTTCAGCAGTGGGTTGGTGGGAGACTCAACCAAAATCATGCGGGTACGATCACACATAGCGGCTTGCCATGCATGCTGATCATCAAGATCCACACAAGTCGCCGTGATACCAAACTGGCCGAAATACTGACGAAATAGGTGGGTAGTGGTTCCGAAAATACCGCTGGCCAGCACAACATGGTCGCCCTGTTTTAGAAACGTCATTGCCAGCGCCAGATAAGCGGCCATACCAGAAGCAAAGGCCACAGCGGATTCCGCGTTTTCCAGCGAGGCCAGCTTTCGTTCAAAATGTTCGACCGATGGATTGGTAAAACGGCTGTAAATATTCCCTTCTGTCACCCCGTTGAACCTGTCACTGGCTTCCTGCGCCGACGTAAAATCATAGGCCGATGTCATGGCAATGGCCGCGGCATGAGAGTCATCCAATGAAGGAAACTCCATGTGTATTGCTCGGGTTGATTGCTCCATGCTTTTTATTCCTTTCATCATTGAGTCGGCGATTAAGATGGTGTAACAACCTGCGATTGCGGTTTATCTTTAAAGGCATCAGAGAAGTAAAAAACCATTCCCATTGCGACAGAGACAAAACACAACCCAGTCACTGCAAGTGTGATGAAGGAGTAACTTTGTGTCGCATCATAAGACAGGCCACCCAGCCATACCGTGCCAAAGACGAAGACCTGGTGAACGGTAAACAGGCAGCCAAAAATCTTGCCTTTCACTTTCTCGCCATAGGCTTTAAGACACATGAGTGACGTGACTATTACTGTTCCCATATAGGTCAGGCCAAATAGCACGGCAAAAATCATGCACAATAGAAAGCTGTCTGCTGAGAGCACAATCAGCATAGAAGCACCACGGACAGCGTAAAGCAGAGACAGCATCAAAGCCGGCGCTGAATAACGCAGTAAATAGCCCACTAAAAACGCGCCGATGAGTTCTGCTGCACCCAGCACGCTCAGCGATGAAGCGACTATGGTGGCCTCCCCTTCTCCCCCGCTAAAACGTTCCTGTAACATAGGAACCAAATGCACATCGACATAAGCCATTGAGGCACCGCAACCACCGAATGACAGTGCCAGTAACAGAAACAGTGGTTTTCTCAAGTGTTGATGCCATTTCAAATCATCTCCGTCGCTCTCGGCAGCTGTTTCAGAGACGAACTCCCGGCGTGGGAAAACACGGCATAACCAGATACAGGCTGGCAAGATCACCACAGCAAACACACCGAAGATGATCAGGCTGATGTCTTGCCAGATTACAAAGGTATTCAGCCACACCCAGAATGGCGACAGCACCATAAAGCCAATTGCTGTACCGTTGGTAATGGCGGCGTACGCCATGCCTTTGTTCTGACTGTCAAAGATACGGTCGACCAAAAGCGCCAGCGGCACAAAGGTCATCGCCGTTAATGCATAAGCCGCCAGCACGCCGAACAACACCAGGAACAGCCAGAAGTTGAATGACACTGCCATCAGCAGATAGACAAACACCGCAACTACAGCGCCAGACAAAATGGTCAGCGCCGGGCCGATACGGTCACATATCCAACCAACAACAGGAGACAATATGCCAATCGACAACCCAAACAAGGCGCTGGTTAACGAGAAAATACCCCGTCCCAAACCACACATGCTGGCTAAATCCAGGAAGTAAACCTGATAGCTTCCCTTAATCGAGGACGCCCAAAAGGTCACCAGCACGCCAACGGAAATGGCGATTATCTGCTTATTACGGGATATATCCATCAGGCCTCCTGAAGCGACTCCGCTTGCACCTGTTGATCTTTTTTGTCATAACCAAAGTGTTCATACACCCCTTGATACATCCCATAGAACAGCTCGCAGGTGATATTAATCGCCTCAAGGGCTTCCTGTTGCTTTTTCGGTGTATCACAGAGATCAGCCAGCAGCGCCAGGCCTTGCTGAACATGGCCGACATCTTCTTCCTGATGCACAGAGAAGAACAGCAAATCAGCTTCTTTCAGGTCGTACACTTTACCCAGAATATTGTGCCGAGCTTCGTCTCCCACACTTTCCAGGTTCTGCCCTTCACTGGCGACCATCACGGCCGCTGCACCTATGTGGTACAAATCCGGGTTTTTACAGGCGATCAAGCGATAATCAATCAGTGCCTGAGTCTGTGGCAGTGCAATAGCTGCGTCACGTTCAGTGTCAGAAATGCCTAATGCCTTGATAAAGTCCTGCATCAGCTCAACATGATTTTTAGTATTGGATAACCGGCCGGTTTCTTCTTCATACATGTTGTGCAACAGCGCCCGCTTGTGTTTTGGCAAAGGACAGTGAAAAAACAGATGCTCAATATAAGTCAGAAAGTGCTTAGTAAGCTGATAGCCCTGCAAAGTGGTGAACTTTAATAAATCTGGATTAGGGTTATTTTCATCCAGCAGATATTTAAAAAGTGGGTGACCTAAGGTCAGGTGATTTTCTAATGTCTCACGCATTAATTCGCGAAAATCTTTTTTATGAATAAGTTCAGCGCCAACTGACATAGTTTGACTTCCTTGTTTGTAGAATGTTTTAAAACGGTTCCAGAGATCAACCGTGCGTTGTTTCATGTAATGCCCGTCGAATGACTGCCCCTGATAACGGCTGTAATCATTCAGGATTCCATACGTTTCAAACCCACACTTGTTCCAGATTCGATGAGCCTTCGAACCACCCCGTACATCCAGTGTGAGCAGTTCAACACCTTGCGACATGCACGATTGTGCTATCGCAGCCAGTGTCTGTTCCAATAATCCCTGGCTACGGTAATGGGGATGAATCATCCCCTTTTGTAGATCACAAATATGCCTGGTGGTTTGCTGATGGCTTTTCTTAAAGAAACAGCAAACCACTACTGTGCCGTTTTTCACCCCAATCAGAATTTGCAACACCTGACTGGCGATATCTCTTTCCAGTGAAGATAAATACCGGCTCGCTTTCTGTTCATCAAAGCCGGTGTCGAAACCTAAAATAGCGTCATCAGCCTGACTGAGTTTCAACAGTTCTATCAGCGGTTGCTGATAGTCCGAGAACAGTTCAACGCTATTGATCAGCACGTAAGAAAGAGAATCAGACACAACAAATTCCTGTAGGTATTGTTATCAATCGAATGATTAATGAGTTGGCTCAATCCTATTAACCATTGAATCAGTTTCATAGCGCAAAAAGAGACATTTTTTCACCACAAAAGTGACATTTCGGTACGTTCAGGCTTGTCGCCTCCACCGCCAGATACCTTTATTGACCATCTGACCGACAAGCACCATGACAACCGCGCCAGTCAATACCGGCGTTATCAAAAACGACCAGCTTTGCCCGGTCAGCATGATCAAGAGCGGATTCGCACCCGCTGGCGGATGGGTTGTTTTGGTCAACAGCATGACAGAGACAGCCAGGCCAGAAGCCAGCGCCAGAGTGAAGGGCGTGACGCCAACAAAGCTGACAAAAAACACCCCAATAAATGCCGTTAACAAATGACCGGCTATCACATTTCTGGGTTGTGCTAACGGGCTGTCCGGCACCCCGAAGACCAACACTGCCGTCGCACCGAAAGGGGCCATCAGCCACAGTCCGGCCGAAGTCAGGTTCTCTGCCAGCGACAATAATCCGATAGCCACCGCCGCACCCAGTCCGGATAACAGTGCAATACCGTATTGATTCATTGTGTACTCCTTTTTGATAAGAGGTAGACAGGTCTGTCTACCAAGCAAAAACAGAGTAGACAACTCAGTCTACTAATGTCAAGATGCTTTTTGGATCAGGAGGATGCATGAGTACGATAAAGTCATTGAAAACAGACAAAAAACAACTGCTGACAGATACCGCACTCACCCTGTTTTACCGCCAGGGTATTCATGCTGTGGGTATCAACGAAGTGCTGAAAGTCTCTGGGGTGGCAAAGAAAACGCTCTACAGCTACTTCAGCAGTAAAGACGAGCTCATACTTGCGGCACTGGCTGCGCGCGACGAGATTTTTATGACATGGCTGGAACAGCAATTAGCGCCGGCAAACAGCGATGAAGAGGTGATCACCTGCCTGTTCGGGAGCCTGAGCGACTGGTTCCATGACAGGGTGCCGGCATTAAGCCCTTTTCGCGGCTGTTTTTTTATCAATGCATCGGCAGAATTCAGCGAAGAAAATACCGCAATTGCCGACTATTGTTGCGAGCACAAACGCAAAGTCCGGGCGCTGATTCAGCAGCACCTTCACGCGCCGGACGAAGTCTTGCTGGATAGCATTTGCCTGATGAAAGAGGGCGCGATTGTGTCGGCATTTGTCGGTAAAGATCTGGCTGCTGCAGAAAAATGTGTGCCGGTATTAATGACGCAGATCCGCAAATCAGGCTGAGCAGAAGCACACGGCTGCGTCGTATTGTATTGCGCGTGGCCTCTTTAATCAGAAAGATAATATTCGACCGTCGAGACCACTCTGATTTTTTTAATGTGCGGATTATTTTTATCCCGCGCACTGATTGAAAACTGGCCTTGAGTCGCTTTTCGGATTTTTCCCAGTGTGCTGTCAGAATCCGAGGCAAATTTCTGCGCCACTTCACGGGCATTGCGGGTGGCTTCTTCGATCATCTCAGGTTTAATGGCGTTCAGGCGGGTAAACAGGTATTCGGTCTGGGTTTGATACGCATCGCCGGTAAAAACTATGCCTTGTTTACCCAGCTCAGAAAGCGATCCCATGACATTACGTACCGTATCAATATGGGTAGAGTACACAGTGACGGTCTGCATCGCGGTATAACGGTACTGCGCCTGCACATCACTGCCATATTGCTGGGCAGATTTATCCGTGATCGCAGGAGTGGAGACAGAAATCTCATCAACGTCTATGCCATTGCCCCGCAGGTAAGATCGGATCTGCGATGTCTGGCCATCCAGCATCTGGTACAGCTCGGTTAAATCATTACTCGCGACATTGTACTGTATCGGCCATATCACGATATCGGCCGGATATTCTCTTTCTGATAACCCTTTGACTGTCACACTGCGGTCAAGCTGCTTATAGGTCAGTGCAGCATGACCAAGCAAATAGCCCAACAGAGTCAGCCCCAGTAATATACAAACACCCAGCACGGCAAAGCCGATTCTGTCTTGTCGCTGCTGCATTGTGCCTCCTTGGCATTCAGGTAGTTTATCTACTGAGTTTAACAGGATTTTTTTACCACAACGGACTCACTTTCCAGAGGCCTGATGTTTCGCTTCGCCAACTGCGATATTCTCCCCTTGATGACTTTCAATGACAGTAAATAACCAACTCAAAAAATCAGCCACTGCTTCTTCTTTCTCACTGCTTTCCGGATAAACAAAGTAATACGCAAACTCATCGGGTAGTTTCATCGTCAGATCAAACAGTTGCACGAATGACCCTTGCGATAGCTGGTTTGAGACAAGTCTAGGTTCAACCAAGCCCACAGTGACATTATCCTGAACCGCTTGGATCACATGGTTGAGATCAGAGAACGCAATACTCTGGCTATTATCGAATGCATTGACATTTGCCTGGCTCATCCACCTTTTCCAGTCAGGCCAAGTTTGCCCATTTACCGTGCAGTTGACATAACTTAGCGGCAGTCTGAGAAGATCTTCCGGTTTATTTATATCCTGATGATTTGCTAAAAATTCGGCACTACAGACAGCGACAACTGACGTTTCAAATAGCTTATTTGCCACACAATCAGGATATCGGCCATTACCGAACCGGATAGCCATATCAATACCATCGCGACCAAAATCTCTGACGTCATCCGTGATGTCTAACGTTATCGATAAATCTGGCCTCAATTGTTTAAATTCTCCGAGTTTAGGTAATAGCCAGTATGTGGCAAATCTGGCGCCGACTGACAAAGTAAGATGCGAACTATGCTTGTTAATCCTTCTGGCAGAGCCGAGTGCCTGTTCCATATTATCGAGAGATTCAGAAACAGCGGTAAACAATATACTCCCCTCTGGGGTTAATTGAATGGAGCGGCTGTTTCTTTTAAATAAAGAAAAACCCAGTTGTTCTTCCATTTCCTTGATCTGATAACTCACTGCCGCTGGTGTAAGGCTGACTTCTGTTGCCGCTTTTGAGAAATGTAAATGCTTTCCTGCTGCAACAAATATCCGTAATGCTCTGGTTCCCGGTATGAATTTACTGTTCATCAATCATCAAAAATTATCAAATGCAGGTTCAAGTAATACTTGTTTCTCTTTCCCGACGCAATAAATCAATATTCCTCCCAGTGTTCAGCTTCTTTCAATCAATAAACTCACGCTTATGGAGGCAAGAAAACTCATGCCAAATCAAGCTACAGCCGTCATCAATGGGCAGTTGGCTACCGGATCTCAATTATCAGCGCTGACGTTTGCTGGTCATGCCCACTTTACTGCCATGCAAGTGCGCAATGGAAAAATTCGGGGACTCGACCTGCACATTGAACGCCTGCAACAAGCCTCGCACCATTTATTCGGAAAATCGTTAAGTAACGAGGCCATTCTTCATCAGATTCGCGACGTCTTACGGTCCGGAGAGAACAATCGCTCTCTGATGGTTTATGTGTATTCTGACAGCGGAGAGTTTACTCCCCGAGAGGATAGTTCAAGGTTAAACATACTGATTCGCCAGTCTGCAGCCAGTGACGGTCCCCACGGCCCTTTAACCATGAAAACCTTTGCTCATGAACGAATACTGCCTTCCATTAAGCATGTCGGGGAAATTGCAAAAACCCATTTGATGCGTCAAGCAGTTAACCAAGGATTCGATGACGCCATATTCACGGATAACCAGGGCCGGCTAACTGAAGCGAGTATCTGGAATCTCGCCTTCTGGGACGGTGAAGCAGTGATCTGGCCCAAGGGTGCAAAGTTGCGTGGCACCACAATGCAGATAGTACAGCGTCAGCTGGACGCAATGCAGATACCGCAACAAGAGCAAAATATCACTGAAACCAACTTACTCTGTTTTCAGGCTGCCGCTGTCATGAACTCCTGGACACCGGGTATCGCGATATCCAAGATCAATACAACGCATTTCTCTGATACCAGTGATTTTATCGCTTTATTACACCACGCATTCGCTAATGAAGCTTTAATCACGCCCTGAGTACCAGCAACTTTCTTTTTTAGAAAGCGGATGCAACATCATCAACATGGCGGGCAGCAAATGCCCGCCCACTTTACCTCAACATCGCTGTTACACGCCTTGCGAACCCAACCGTTTCGCTGTCGCAATCCACTCGGCACGCTCAGATTCTGATGACAGTATCACCGAGCCGAACAAGCTGGTGTCAGCTGCGCTGACGCCACTGAACTGCAGCGTAAACTGATCCAGCTGTGCCAGAACCGGGGCGGCCTGTACCGTCAGAAAGTCCTGCGGAGCATCCATGGTCAGGATGATCCTGGCTGTTTTTCCTGTCAGCAACTGCACCGGCTCCGGGTTATCACCTTCAAATTGAAAAGCAAATCCCGGCAAGAAGGTTCGGTCAATTAAGCCTTTAAATTTAGCAGGTAGCCCGCCCCACCACACAGGTGACACAATCACGATATGTTCGGCCCACCGCATGGATTCCTGGAAATGCTGAAGGCAGGGTTCTAGCGGCTGAACCGCATCGTAACCCGAGTCAAGACTGGGGTTGAAGTGCATCTCCGACAGGTTCAGACGACGCACGCTACTGTGCTCCCGCGCTTCCATGTCATACGCATCCGCGAGGCACTTGGCAAAGCTTTCCGCTTTGGGGTTGGCATTCAGTAACAGAATGTTTTTGCTCATGATGTTTCCTTGTTGTCCAGAATCAATCATGAGTGTAAAGCCTCCCCTATAGGGCAGAGTCAAGCTGTCTGCGGGCAGCTACCCATAGATCGGAGACATAGCTCCACGCGTTTTATTTTCTGTTCAAGCAATGCTTGCTCTGCCATCAGTTGCTGCCTGACATCAAGCAAGAAACAATGAATACGATCCCAGTCCACGTCACCATCCCGGTAGCGTATCACGCCTTTCAGCCGGTTCAGGGTCACGCCAAGTTGCTTGGCCTCTTTGATAAGCTGGAGCACCTCGACGTCCGTCTCGGTATATACCCTGTAATTACCCTGACGAAACGGAACGCGAATCAGGCCCATGTCTTCATACAACCTGATGGCCTTGACTGACAATCCTGTCCGCTTGGATACCGCGCCGATGTACATGTTATTTACCCTGCTTAAAAACTGACAGCCACAATCATACTGTAATTACAGGACTGATGCTGATCAGCCATCATGCCACAAGCCCAGTTGCTTCAAGCGTTTATAGACAGTATTTCGGCTCACGCTCATTGCTTCCGCGGTTTTACTCACATTGCGGCCCAGCGCCATGTACACTTTCGGCAACGCGGTCTGCCAGTCTTCTTCCAGCAGTTCGTCATCAATGTCGTCGGCGATGCGGGCGATCCCTTTGAGATCCCAGAAGAAATCATCCGGCAAATGCTGGGGCTCAATCACCTTACCTGCCGCCAGCACAGTAGCGACCCGCAGTACATTGTGTAACTGGCGGATATTGCCTGGCCAGTTGTGCGAGTCGAACAGCTGCATGACCTCGTCACTGACAGTGACATGGCGATCACCGTCACAGACTTCATCAAGCACAGACAGTACAAGCTGCGCCATATCCTGTCTGTCACGAAGAGCAGGCAGAGCCACAGTCAGGCCGTTGATCCGGTAATATAAATCTTCCCGGAACTGTCTGGCTTTTATCTCATCACGCAGTGACTGATGCGTGGCGCAGACCAGCTGAAAATCCACCGGATAGCTTTCACTGCTGCCTAAAGGCATTACCCGTTTTTCTTGCAGCACTCGCAGCAGCCTGGCCTGAGTCGGCAGCGGCATATCACCGATTTCATCCAGAAACAGCGTGCCTTTATCGGCACAACGGATCAGGCCCATGCTGCCTTTGGGGTTGGCTCCGGTAAAAGCCCCTTTGACATAGCCAAACAACTCGGATTCCACCAGCTCAGAAGGAATGGCGGCACAGTTGACGGCCACCATATCAAACGCTGCCCGATGCGAAGAGGCATGAAAAGCGCGCACAAAACGCTCTTTTCCCACGCCGGTCTCGCCGTGTATCAATAAGGGAATATCACTGTTAAGCACACTCATCGCCTGATGAACGGCTTTTGCCATTTGCTTATCGCCCGTATCCAGATCCGTCAGTGAGGGCTCACACTGTGGTGTTTCCCGGGCTGCATGGCGGGGAAAGACAATGCCAGAGGGCGCAGTAACAGACGGTTCAGCCGGGGCGTTTATCCGGGCAAACAGCGGAAAAGACGTCAGCCCGCTGAATGTCAGTGTGGCGTCCTGCTGTGTTGCCATCAGCGCCTGCAGGGACATACCGGCCACCATGTCTATGGTGATGCCAGCCAATGGCTTACCTAACAACAAATCAGCCCGGCGGTTGGCCGAGACAATTTGCCCCTGAAAATCAAACACCAGCAGTCCGGCCCACTGACTGCCCAGATTATCAGGACTGGTATTGAAGACAAATTGCCAGAAGTGCTGGCCATAAGCGGCAAGAATCAGCTGATTTTCAATCGCCTGGGACATGACTTTCACCATGCCATGTACCTGGGTCGTTGGCAGGTAAGCATCGCTGGAGACGTTAAGTACTCCCACAATCTGACGATGCGGATCAACAATGGGCGATGCCGAAGCATTCATAAAACGGTTTTGCAGCAGGAAATGCTCATCACGGCGGATGTCGGTAATCTGCTGCGTGTGCAAGGCTGTGCCAATCGCATTAGTGCCTATCACTTTCTCCTGCCAGCAGGCTCCGGGTTCAAATAATGCCGGTGCCATTTGCTGCATGAAAGACGGACTCCCCCAACGCTCCAGCAAATACCCCTCATGATCAGTGAGGATGACTAAACTGCTGCTGTTGGCAAGCATGCTCTGAAAACCGGGTAACACTTTCTCGCGGGTGACAGATACCATCACCTCTGCCAGCTGTCGTTTCTGCTGCCAGTGCAAGGGGCTGGCAAGGGTTAATTCAGGGGTCTGGTGACTGTCCAATCCGTAATCCCGGCAACGCTGCCAGGATTCGCAGACAAGGCGATCATCGCTTTGCAATCTGTTATCCATGTCGACCTTTGCTTCCGCTCTCATTGCTATTTGGCCGCAGCCAGCCCAAACACACATCCCTGAACGTTAACTATTGTTCACACAATGTTAACAATCAACATATCCAACATGTTGTTAACGAATAACAAACAAGGCAGTAAAGACAAAATACCCTGTGAATCATAAAGATAGTCAATGCTCAAGGATGTTAAATAAAGGTGGCATGTTTTTAGCGTAGTGCTGATGAGTCACACACAGGGAGCCAGAACGGACATGTCGATCATATTGGACAAAATCACCCGCACGGTAGACGGGCTAGATTGGATAAAAACTGCCAGCCTGATGCTTGAGCCCGGCTCCTTTAATGTATTACTGGGCCGCACACTGGCTGGAAAAACCTCTCTGATGCGCTTAATTGCAGGTTTAGATAAACCCACGACGGGGAGCATTTCTTTCAATGGCCGCGATGTGACGGGACTTCCGGTCCGTGAACGCAATATCTCCATGGTGTACCAGCAGTTCATTAACTATCCCAATCTCACGGTTTACGAAAATATCGCCTCTCCGCTGCAACTGGAAAAACTGCCAAAAGCACAGATTGATGAACGTGTTATGCAGACCGCAAAGATGCTGCACATTGAAGATTTCCTCAAACGCTACCCGCTTGAATTATCAGGCGGTCAGCAACAGCGTACCGCCATGGCCCGTGCGCTGGTCAAAGATGCCGATATCATTTTGTTCGACGAACCTCTGGTCAATCTCGATTACAAATTGCGCGAAGAGTTAAGACAGGAAATGAGAGAGCTGTTTGCCTCCCGAAATACTATTGCTGTTTATGCCACCACCGAACCCAACGAAGCCCTCGCTCTGGGCGGCAATGTGGTGCTCATGCATGAGGGAGAGATCATTCAGTCGGGGCAGACCTCTGAGGTCTACCACAACCCGGCCAGTGTGACCTGCGCCGAGCTGTTTGGCGAACCACCGATCAACCTGATCAAAGGGCAAATCAGCGCGGATAATGTGTCATTTTCCGAACACGTCCACTTTGCCCTGAACGATGATTTAAGCGATCTGCCGCCCGATCACTATGTCTTCGGCATCCGGCCGAATCACCTCACCTTAGTGCCGAACAACGATGACGATCTTGAGCTGGCGGTGGATGTCGAACTGGCCGAAATCAGCGGCAGTGAAACTTTTCTCCATGTGTCCAACCGGGAGTTGTCCATGGTGCTGCACCTTCCCGGCGTGCATGAATACGCGGTCGACAGCCGTATCAATATTTATGTGCCAACCCACAAGCTTTATGTGTTCTCAAAAGAACGGCAGCTGATACAGGCCGCCCGTTCAGGCTGGGAGAAACAATAATGGCAGAAATTCGTCTGGAATCATTAGCGCACAGTTACTCGGCGCACCCTGCCAGCGATGCGGATTACGCCATTCGCCGGATGAACCATGTCTGGGAAGACGGCGGCGCCTTTGCCTTGCTTGGCCCGTCCGGCTGCGGGAAAAGCACCATGCTCAATATCATTTCCGGCCTGCTGACCCCCTCGGAGGGTGCGGTAAAATTTAATGGTCAGACGATGAACGGCCTGGAGCCGCAGGATCGCAACATTGCCCAGGTTTTCCAGTTTCCTGTCATTTACGACACCATGACAGTGTTTGACAACCTGGCCTTCCCGCTGCGAAACATGAAAACGCCGGCAGCAAAAATCCGCAGTAAAGTGCAGGAAATTGCCGATATTCTCGAACTGACACCAGTGCTAGACAAAAAAGCCCGTAACCTCAATGCCGATGAAAAGCAGAAAGTGTCGATGGGACGAGGCCTGGTTCGTGATGATGTCTCGGCCATTTTGTTTGACGAGCCGCTGACCGTGATAGACCCGCACCTGAAATGGAAGCTGAGGCGAAAACTCAAGCAAATCCATGAGCAGTTCAATATCACTATGGTCTATGTCACCCACGACCAGCTGGAAGCAGCCACTTTTGCCGACAAAATTGCCGTGATGTACGACGGCGCCATTGTCCAGTTCGGCACGCCACGCGAACTGTTTGAACAGCCTAACCATACCTTTGTCGGCTACTTTATCGGCAGTCCTGGCATGAATTTACTGCCGGTAACAAGAAGCAAAGAGTCCACAGAAGTGGCTTTCAACGGGTTACCGATTGCCCTGAGCGCCAGCCAGCAACTCGCCCTGGCTCAGACCCAGTCAGAGAACATCAAAGTCGGGATACGCCCTGAATTTGTTCAATTGCGGGACACACAAAAAGAGGCCGGTTTCGCCGCCACTGTCACTCATACCGAAGATCTTGGCACCTACAAAATCGTCACCGTCATGCTGGCAGATACCCCGGTCAAAATCCGGCTTGCCGAAGGCTCGCCAGTACCAGCGCACCAAGGCTGGATCAATTTTCCCAGCCGATGGCTGAAGCTGTATATCGATGAGTATCTGGTCGGCGAAGACAGTGAAAACGGTGGTAAAGACGACCTGGGAGGCGGCGACAATGCAGCATAAAACCGACAATAACAAAGCATGGTGGCTGGTATTACCCGTTTTTCTGCTGGTGGCCTTTTCCGCCATCATTCCCTTAATGACAGTGGTGAATTACTCGATACAGGATATTTTCGATCAGAACACCGCCTATTTCGTTGGCAGCGAATGGTACAAAGAAATTCTCAATGACTCGCGCCTGCATGATTCGCTGCTGCGTCAGTTTATCTATTCAGCCTGCGTGCTGCTGATCGAAATTCCGCTCGGTATTCTCGTCGCGCTCACTATGCCGAGCAAAGGGGTCAAAGCATCACTGGTACTGATAGTGCTCGCAATCCCGCTGCTGATCCCCTGGAACGTGGTCGGCACCATCTGGCAAATATTTGGCCGGGCTGACATCGGTCTGCTCGGCTGGTTTCTGAGCAATATCGGAGTTGACTACAACTATGCATCCAACCCTGTCGATGCCTGGGTCACAGTGCTGGTGATGGACGTCTGGCACTGGACCTCACTGGTCGCGCTGCTGTGCTATTCCGGTTTACGCGCCATTCCCGATGTCTATTATCAGGCCGCCCAAATAGACCGGGCCTCCAACTGGGCGGTTTTCCGCTATATACAATTGCCCAAGCTGAAAAATGTGCTGCTGATAGGTGTACTGCTGCGCTTTATGGACAGCTTCATGATTTACACCGAGCCTTTTGTACTGACCGGCGGCGGCCCCGGCAACGCCACCACTTTCCTGTCGCAAACCCTGACCAAAATGGCGGTAGGTCAGTTTGATATTGGCCCTGCCGCGGCGTTCTCCATCATCTATTTCCTGATCATCCTGCTGGTGTGCTGGCTGTTCTACACCTCAATGACAGCCATGGATAAGGAGAAATAATCATGCACAAGCGTAAAACGCTCATTTTGCTGCTGTACATCCTGTTTTTACTGCTGCCGATTTACTGGCTGCTGATGATGTCATTCAAAACCAATGAAGAGATTCTCGGCGGACTGACCTTCTGGCCGACTGAATTCACCCTGGCCAATTATAAAGTGATCTTTACCGATCCCTCCTGGTACAGCGGCTATATCAATTCGCTGACTTATGTCTCGATGAATACCGTGATTTCTTTGCTGGTCGCCCTGCCTGCTGCCTATGCCTTTTCGCGCTACCGGTTCATTGGCGACAAGCACATGTTCTTCTGGCTGCTCACCAACCGTATGTCGCCGCCGGCGGTGTTCCTGCTGCCTTTCTTTCAGCTTTATTCCTCTGTCGGGCTGTTCGACACCCACATTGCCGTTGCACTGGCGCACTGCCTGTTCAACGTGCCGCTGGCGGTGTGGATTCTGGAAGGCTTTATGTCGGGCGTACCGAAAGAGATTGACGAAACGGCTTACATTGACGGCTACAGCTTTCCGCGCTTTTTCATCCGTATTTTTCTGCCCATGATCCGCTCAGGCATTGGGGTCACCGCTTTCTTCTGTTTCATGTTCAGTTGGGTCGAACTGCTGCTGGCCCGCACCCTGACATCCGTTAATGCCAAGCCGATTGTCGCCACCATGACCCGTACTGTCAGTGCCTCTGGCATTGACTGGGGCGTGCTTGCCGCGGCCGGCGTACTCACGATCCTTCCCGGATTGCTGGTGATTTGGTTTGTTCGCAACCATGTTGCCAAAGGCTTTGCCCTTGGCCGTGTTTAGCATGATACCGGAAAGGAGATCATAATGAATTGGATGGCCTGGACCCTGCCCAGCGCACTGTTCTTTATTGCTATCGCCGGCATTTTGCTGACGATGACCGTCTTCGAGATCCTCAAACCTTGTGTTGAACGCAAAGGCTTTTTGCCAATCAGCACAACCCGGGGAGATCGACTGTTTATCGGCCTGCTCAGCAGTGCCTATATACACCTGCTCTTCCTTGGCATCACTGACCTGTCGATATGGATACCTTTTACGTTATCTGTGTTATGGCTGGCCATTTTGCTGCGTTGGGGATAATACAAGACTAAGGAGTTCACGCATGAACCGGACACGCTTTGTACCTAAACCGACTACATTAGGACTGATCATCAGCTTGTTGCTTTCGCCGGCAGCACTGGCTGATCAATACAGCGATGCGGCGAAGAAATGGATTGACGATGAGTTTGCGCAGTCGTCGCTCAGCAAAGACGACCAGATGAAAGAACTGGCCTGGTTTACTGAAGCTGCCAAACCCTTCCGTGGCATGGAAATCAAAGTGGTTTCTGAAACCATCACCACCCACGAGTATGAATCAAAAGTGCTGGCAAAAGCCTTTGAGGAAATCACCGGCATCAAGGTGACCCATGATTTAATTCAGGAAGGGGATGTGGTGGAAAAACTGCAGACCGAAATGCAATCTAACCGCAGTATCTACGACGCCTATATCAATGATTCCGATCTGATTGGTACCCACTTTCGCTACGGCAAGGTCATTCCGATCAGCGATTACATCACAGGGGAAGGGAAAGACGTTACCCTGCCCACGCTGGATCTGGACGATTTTATCGGCCTGAGCTTTACCACAGGGCCGGACGGCAAGGTTTATCAGCTTCCCGATCAGCAATTTGCCAACCTGTACTGGTTCCGGGCCGACTGGTTTGAACGCGAAGATCTGCAAAAACAGTTTAAAGAGATCTACGATTACGACTTAGGTGTGCCGGTTAACTGGTCTGCCTATGAAGACATTGCTGAATTCTTTACCGAGCATGTGAAAGAAATCGACGGCAAACGCGTTTACGGCCACATGGATTACGGTAAAAAAGATCCGTCGCTTGGCTGGCGCTTCACCGATGCCTGGTTCTCCATGGCGGGTGCAGGGGATAAAGGGTTGCCGAACGGTAAACCCGTGGACGAATGGGGCATTCGGGTGGAAGGCTGTCGTCCGGTTGGCTCCGGCGTCGAGCGGGGCGGTGCTACCAATGGCCCGGCAGCTGTCTATGCCACCACCAAGTACGTCGAATGGCTGAACAAGTACGCGCCCGCAGAAGCCCAGGGCATGACCTTCTCTGAAGCCGGTCCCGTTCCCGCACAAGGCAATATCGCTCAGCAAATTTTCTGGTACACCGCTTTCACGGCCGATATGACCAAACCCGGGCTGGAAGTGGTGAATCCGGACGGCACGCCTAAATGGCGTATGGCCCCATCGCCCAAAGGCCCCTACTGGGAAGAAGGGATGAAACTGGGCTATCAGGATGCCGGCTCATGGACGCTGATGAAAGCCACCGATCCCGAGCGCCGCAAAGCCGCCTGGTTATATGCGCAGTTCACCGTAGCGAAAACCGTGTCGCTGAAGAAAACCCTGGTCGGCCTGACCCCGATTCGAGAGTCAGACATCAACTCTGACATCATGACAGAAGCGGCGCCTAAGCTGGGTGGCCTGGTTGAATTCTACCGCAGCCCGGCACGGGTTCAGTGGACGCCAACCGGCACCAATGTGCCTGACTATCCGAAGCTGGCTCAGCTCTGGTGGCAGTACATAGCCGAAGCCGCGAACGGCGAGAAAACCCCGCAGCAGGCATTGGACGGGCTGGCAACCGCACAGGATCGCGTGCTGGAACGTCTGGAACGTGCCAATGTGCAGGGGGAATGTGGCCCTAAACTCAATAAGCCAAGAGATGCCGCCTACTGGCTGACCCAACCCGGCGCACCGAAAGCCAAGCTGGCTAACGAGAAGCCCAAAGGCGTGACCATTAAATACGCTGAACTGCTGAAATCCTGGCAGCAGTGACGAGCAGGTAACAGAAACCATCAGGGAGGCATAATGCCTCCCTGACGTTGCAATCAGCTGAACGTTGAAATATATAACTTTTCCACTTTTGCTCTCGCCCAGTCCGTTTTGCGTAAAAACTTCAGTGACGATTTAATGGAAGGGTCATTTTTAAAACAGTTAATATCGATTTCGCACGCCAGAATCATCCACCCATAATGATCAACCAATTGGGTTAAGATTTTTTCCAGAGTAAGGCCGTGCAGGGGGTTATTCGGTTGTTCGCGGGTCATAAGCTTTTCTTCGGTGGCAGTGTTGGTAACGGGGAAGAGTATACAGAATATTTCGCCATCCGGCATGGAGACAATGCATCCGCCCCAAAGTATTACTTTCACTATGGTCGGTAAGCTGAGAGAATGCCGCGGTCATTTCAAATAAAACGACCCATCATGAAACTTTTAGTTCGTAACCTTTCTCGTTCAACCACTGAACAAGACATCCGTAAATTGTTTTCTGAACACGGCAAAGTCACAGAGTGCACTTTGGTGTTAGATCAGGAAACCGGCCATTCCAAAGGCTTCGCTTTCGTCGAAATGCCGGATCAGGATCAAGCCAAAGCAGCAATAACCAGCCTGAACATGACATCGCTTGCCAAAAGCAAAATTCGGGTGAAAAAAGCTCACTAAATCAGTTATCCGATAGCCAGAAAAGAAGCCCCTTTTCTGGCTGTTTCATTTCTGCTTCCAGACAATCAACGCACAGATAAGCAACACATACCGATATTCACCTCCTCATGCACCCTTGAAGAAAATATTTTTTGAACCTTCAAAGCAATGCCATTTAACTGCTCTGTCGATAAGCCTTCTCTGTCTGTCATCTTTGGTCTGTTATCTTTGCCTATATTTTTGATCAGGCTGAAAATAGTAGCCTGAATCCCGTAGGATTTATCTGTGTTTATTCATATCAAATCAGACTAGACTGAGTTGAACTCTCATTGCTAAAGGAAAATACCATGATTCAACAAGGCCAGACTCTGCCAGCCGCTACCCTGGGTGAACTGACCAAAGACGGCATGGTCAACCATGACGTTGCAGAACTGTTTGCAGGCAAGAAAGTGGTGTTGTTTGCGGTTCCCGGTGCCTTCACGCCGACTTGCTCGGAATCTCACCTGCCAGGTTATGTCGTGCTGGCAGATCAACTGAAAGCCAAAGGCGTGGATATCATTGCCTGCGTGTCAGTCAACGATGCCTTTGTGATGCAAGCCTGGGGCGAAGCACAAAATGCTTCAGAAATTATGATGCTGGCAGACGGTGACGGCAGCTTCACCAAAGCGCTGGGTCTGGAGATGGACACCGCGAAGTTTGGCGGCCTGCGCTCGCAACGCTATGCGATGATCATCGACAACGGTGTTGTCACACAGCTGAACGTAGAAGCACCGAAAGAATTTGAAGTCAGCAAGGCAGAAACCATTCTGGCAAGCCTGTAATTTCAGAAAAACACAACGGAAGCGAAAGCTTCCGTTGTTCTCGGCTTTACTTTATCTCTGTCATCGAAAAATGATGGCTGGCAATGTGAAACCCTTCCCGTAAATAGAACTTATGCGCCGCAAAGCGCTGCACGCCTGAATCCAGATGCAGTTGCTGGCACCCCTGCTCCTTTGCGTACACTTTAAACCAGTCAATCAAACATTCTCCGACCCCCTTGCTGCGGTGTTGCTCAGCCGTCACCAGGTCATCAATATAAATGGCTTTGCCCCAGGCCAGCTTATCTGACACTACAAACCCTGCCACACCCATCACCTGATCGCCCGACTTGACGTAAACCACCTGATAGCCCTGCGCCATCTGCCGGGTGATCTGCGCCAGTAAAGCGGCTCTGTCGTACTGCGGCCGCAACTGGCGCAAAACATCCAGCACTAAGGGTTGATCCTGATTATCTTCAAAAAAATGTACTTTCATCGGGTTCCTGTGACTTCCTGTTCAGATCTTGATGTCGTTGTCTGTTTATAGCGTTTTCAATCGCACCTGCACAATGATTTTATCCATAGCCAGTTAATCGCGCTAACCATAAGGCTGTGCGCTTTAGTTCACTGATTGCACCCTGCCATCAATCCAGACTTTGATATCGGCCAGCACACGTTCAACCTGGCTCTGGCCCTGTGCATCATTGAAAGCATGATCAAGGCCAGCATAGGTACGGGGCTGAATGTGAGGAGCGGTTTGCTTTAACGCCTGAACCATAGTATCAAACGCATGCGGGCTCACGTTGGTATCCTCTTCCGACTGAATCAAAAGCACAGGCACATCAATCGCTTGCAGTATCTGCTGCTGGTCGGCAGTCAGCATGGCTTTCCACCATGGAAAACCGTGCCCACTGACAGCAATGTCCATCCCGTTACTCTGTATCACAGCTTCAGAAAATTGTCTGAACCCTTTTTCCGCTTCGCTGAAAGCCTGCGCTGGCATCTGGGACTGCATATTGTAGAGCACATCATCAATGAAAAAACGCCCACCGCCATTCAGCGCTACCACAGCGGTCACTTTGTCACTCTTCGCAGCCAGCAGATTCGCCACCAGCGCCCCTTCACTGCCCCCCAGCAAGATAATCTGGGCATAACGATTGTCCTTATCCAGTTTATCCAGCACCGCCAGGTAATCATCCACCCGTTGTAACGGAGAATCCTGTTTCAGATAGGCGTCAGGACAGTCCGTCCGCTGCGGATCGGTATTCCAGCTCAACCCGTTATCAATCCCGTATTTTTCTACCGTCAGAATGTCGGCACCTGCCATCACCTGGCTAAAATTATCATTGATATTTTTATTATGAAAAACACTGTTGCAGTCTGAACCCTGAATCAGCACCAGCAAACTGTCGCTGCCACGCCCGGTCAGATAATAGGTAATCTCCGAACCATCACTCCGTTTAACCGCTTCCGTCACCATTGACAAAGCCGGCAAGGACGCCACTGAAAAGACAGCAGCCACCGTTAACAATAAGCGCTTTAACATCCGTTTATCTCCTGTGATCCAATCATCTTCTTGGATAACGCTTTTGACATATTGTTCCCAATAAAATGCAACATCACACATAGTCTGCATTTTTCTATCAGGTCAGCTCGTGCTGTGACCCGTGAAGGACGATTGCGAAACATGACTGCCGTTTAAATCATGGCGACTTCTGAACCCATGCCGTAACACAAATGATTTCAGATAAAGATGGCAGGCATTATCATCGTTTTGGTAATCTTATCCGGCAACGGTTCATTTTGAGCCGTAAATACAAATGATTATTCGATAAAACAGCCACTTATATAATGAAAAATATCGAAACGAAATGGTTACAGGATTTTCTGACACTGGCCGAACTGCGTAACTTTTCCCATGCAGCCGCTGTACGTAATGTGACGCAGCCGGCTTTCAGTCGCCGGATAAAATCCCTTGAAGCCGAACTAGGGCTGAATTTAATCGATCGCAGCAAAACCCCCATCGAGCTGACACTGAAAGGCAAGCAGTTTAAAACGACTGCGCTGTCGATTCTTCAGCAACTGGATGACGAAGTGAGCCGTCTGGCTGGCAGCTCATTTCTGGGTCGTCATACCGTGCGGATCAGCTCTTCGCATTCCATGGCGATCAGTGTGCTGCCTAAGCTGCATGCCTGTTTGTTTAACCCGACCTTAAACACTCAGCTTTCTGTGGTAGCCAATGAGGTGGATGACGCGGTAAAACAGCTGATCGACGGTAAATGCGATTTTCTGTTTTCATTCTATGAGGACAGCCTGCAAATGGCGCCTTACCGTTCTGTTTATCTGGGGCGCTCTTATCTGTACTGCGTATCAGCGGTCGATGAACATGGTAAACCACTCTTTGATCCCGCAGACAATGACGCCGTGCCGTCGCTGGACTATACCCCGGAAAGTTACATGGGCCGGGCGCTGCAACGCGCCAACCGGACATTAACGCCGAATACTGTCTGTACCTCATCGATGACAGATTTCATCAAAGCCCTGGTGATGCAAGGGAAAGGCATCAGCTGGTTACCGGATTACGCCATCAAAGATGAGCTGGCCGCCGGACGGCTACAGATACTTACCGCACGGGAGCCCGTGCCGCTGGATTTGTACATTTACCGTTATCACTCCCGGCTCCACCCGACCTGCGAAGCCATCTGGAGTGCGCTGAGTAAGATCAGCCCGATTGATGGCCTGATGAGCAGGGACTGACAATCACTGTCCCCCAGAAATAAAAAAACCTCCCTTGAAAACAAGGGAGGTAAAGGATGTAGGGTTTCAAGACCTTTTATTTATTGTTCTTTAAATTCTTTCAGTTATTACATTCTTTCAGCTGTACAGCTTGGCTTTGTAGCTCGGGCGCATCAGGTTCTGAGCAGAGAAAATATCGTTCAGCTCCTCTTCACTCAGCAGGCCACGCTCCATCGCAACTTCTTTCACGCTACGACCGGTTTCAGCACAAATCTTACCGACGATATCGCCTTCGTGGTGGCCGATATACGGGTTCAGGTAAGTTACGATACCGATAGAGTTGAAGACATAATCTTCACAGATCTGGCGGTTCACTTTGATACCCGAGATGCATTTGTCCGCCAGATTGATACAGGCATTGCTCAGCAGTTCAATCGACTCGAAAATAGCCTGGCCGATCACCGGCTCCATCACGTTCAGCTGCAACTGTCCGGCTTCTGCCGCAAAGGTCACTGTGGTGTCGTTACCGATCACTTTAAAGCACACCTGATTCACCACTTCCGGAATCACAGGGTTTACTTTAGCTGGCATGATGGATGAACCCGCCTGCATTTCCGGCAGGTTGATTTCATTGAGACCGGCACGCGGACCCGATGACAGCAGACGCAAATCGTTACAGACTTTCGACATCTTAACCGCCAGTCGCTTCAGCGCGCCGTGCACTGTCACGTAAGCGCCACAGTCAGAGGTCGCTTCAATCAGATCTTCTGCTGGTACACAGTCCAGGCCGGTCGCTTCTGCCAGATATTTCACCGCCAGTTCCTGATAGCCAGCCGGGGCGTTCAAGCCGGTACCAATCGCGGTGGCGCCCAGGTTCACTTCCAGCAGCAAGGCCGCGGAATACTTCAGATTTTTGATTTCTTCTTTCAGCAAGATACTGAAGGCGTGGAATTCTTGTCCGACTGTCATCGGTACGGCGTCCTGCAGCTGGGTACGGCCCATCTTCAGCACATCACTGAATTCTTCGCTTTTGGCATCGAACGCCGCCTGCAGGTGCTCAATTGATCCCACCAGCTTGATAATGCTGTTATACACAGCAACACGGAAGCCAGTCGGGTAAGCACAGTTGGTCGACTGGCTCTTGTTAACATGATCATTCGGGTTAATGATGTGATACTCGCCTTTGGCATGGCCTTTCAGCTCCAGCGCAATATTGGCGATCACTTCATTGGTGTTCATGTTCACAGAAGTACCTGCGCCGCCCTGATACACGTCAGAGATGAACTGATCCATGCATTTACCTGTTTCCAGAATCAGATCGCAGGCTTGAATAATGTACTGGCCCACTTCCGACGGAATACTGCCCAGATCCATATTGGCACGTGCTGCCGCTTTCTTGGTAAAGACCATGCCGCGAACAAACTCTGGCACGTCGGAAATACGCATTGAAGAAATATTGAAGTTCTCGTAAGCGCGAAGAGAATGAATGCCGTAATAAGCAGAAGCGGGAATTTCACGCTGGCCTAACAGATCTTCTTCAATACGTACTTGCTGGACAGTATCAAGCATAGCGGTCACCTTAAACTCATGGGTAGGAAAGAGATACCACTTCGCCGCTTATACGAGCCATCTTCAGCTTCTTATGGCGGCTAAGTGCTTCATACAATCGTCGTTTTGAGCCTTAAAGGGAAATGCATAAAAGTAAGCAACAATGCAATTAATGCATAGCTGAAGAGATTGCAAAAAAAGGCTATTTATTCTTATCAGCCCGGAATGCTTAATAACCGGCACTTTATGCATCACTTGTGCATGAAACCAATAAACACTTTTATAAGCAGCCTGTTAGCCTGCACTCTGGCGAGATCGCTCAATGGGCAGGAATATGATCCTGGTCTGAATATTGTCTTTTATCCATCACACTGAAAATGCATTGCCTACCCGGTGTAATTTACAAACTCTTGCACGATTTTCCTCAGTTTCTGTCCACAAAACCTATTCGCCCGTATAAAAAGTCACCTGTATAAAAAGCCGCCTGTGTAAAAAGTCGCATGCATAAAAAAGGCCAGCCTTTGCGGCTGGCCTATCTCTCTATAGAGCTCAACGAGGATTAAGCGATATCTTCGCTCGCCGTCAGCGTCGTTTTATCCGCACTGCGGTTATAGACTTCAGTGTCCAGCTCGTCTTCGCTGCGACCAACCAGAACAGCAACCATCAGATCACCACAGACATTCACAGTGGTACGAGCCATATCCAGAATACGGTCAATACCGGCGACAATCGCCAGACCTTCCATTGGCAGGCCAACTGTGGTCAGTACCAGCGACAACATGATCAGGCCGGCACCTGGTACACCGGCGGTACCAATGGAAGCCAGCGTTGCTGTCATCACTATGGCAACATAGTCGGCAAACTCCAGGTTAATACCAAATGCCTGTGCGACAAACAGCGCCGCCACACCCTGATACAACGCCGTGCCGTCCATGTTAATGGTCGCGCCTAACGGCAGAACAAAACTGGACACACCTTTAGACACACCCAGCTCTTCACGGGCGCATTTAATGCTGGCAGGCAAGGTGCCTGAACTGCTGGTGGTGGTAAAGGCCACTGCAGCCGGGGTCGCAATCCCTTTGATATAAGGCATAGGGTTAAGACGACCGAAGACTTTGATCACCGCCGGGTAGAACAGCAGTACATGCAGCAGGCTGCCGATGTAAGCCACCGCAATCACTTTAAACAGTGGCAGCAGGATTTCCAGACCGTATTTACCGGCCACCCAGGCCATCAGACCGAAGATACCGTAAGGCGCCAGCTTCATGACCAGTTCAGTCAGCTTGTACATGGCCTCAGCCAGACTTTCGAACACCTGAACGGCAGGTTTTCCTTTCTCACCACACAGGTTCAGCGCCACACCCAGGCCCAGAGCGAATACGATGATTTGAAGAATGTTCCCTGTTGCCAGTGCACTGATAGGGTTGTTCGGGATTAAACTGAGCAGTGTCTGAACCAGAGTCGGCGCTTCTTTCGCTTCTGCCGCCGCCGCTGTTGCCGTCATCTCCAAGCCGGCACCCGGTGCCAGGATACTGGACAGGCCAAGACCTATACTGATGGCCACTGCTGTGGTCGAGAGGTAAATCACAATGGCTTTGGCGCCAATTCGTCCCATCTTGCGGGTATCTTGCATGGAGGTCACGCCGACCACCAAAGAGCAGAACACCAGAGGCACGATGAGCATTTTAATGGCATTGATAAACAGAGTACCGATAGGCTTGAGGATTTCTGCATCCGGGCCGAGCAGGCTGCCCGCGATGACCCCAAGAATCATACCGACCAGAATTTTCTTCCATAAGGCGAGTCCGCCCCACATACCTTTCGGGGTTGGCTTCTCGTGAGCTTGTTCCATGTTATTTCCTTATCCAATTGACAGAAGTCGGGTGAATCCCCGTTTCTGCTTAGCTGTCATTGTTTACACGTCAGGATGGGCTGAGCCCATACATACAGGAACAGGATTAGTGCAAGCATGATGCCAAACATCAAAGAAAATACAAGTCATTGTTTTTATTTAGAAAAGATAACAGAAGAGAAATAGACCAACCTAAGAAGGGGTATAACCAAAGGAATAGGCGCGAGTGGCAAACCCGAACCTTTTCTTTATAAAACATAATCTTATTGACTATTTACAAAGTTATAACCTTTACTTTGGTTATAGGGGTTCATCCAGCCCGACCCTGTGAAGCCTGATGCGCGGCGATTATTCCGGCTGAGATTTTTTCAGTCGCTTGCTGAGCGCGGGCTGCGAGATCCCAAGAAACTTCGCCGCCAGAGACTGATTGCCCTCCGCCCGGCGCATGGCTTCCTGAATCAGTAAATCGCCCATTTCCTGCAGGGTCGGCAGAGACTGCTCCGGATCGAACATAGTCAGGCTGTTTCCTGCAGCCATCTCACTGACGTCATTGTCCTGATCCAGCACCCGGCGAAACACCTCCATGGACAACATGCGCGAGCGGTGCTGACTCATGGCATCATACGCCAGCGCCCTCAGCTCACGGATATTGCCGGGAAAGGCATAGTTTGCCAGCAGCACCGGCAGCTCTTTCGGGATGGTCGGCTTGGTTTTGCCCAGCTCATCGGCCGCTTCCTGTAAAAAGTGCTCCAGCAGCAAAGGAATATCCTGACGGCGCTGGCGCAAGGGCGGAATATCCACCTGATGGGTTTTCAAACGGTAATAGAGGTCTTTGCGGAACTCGCCGCTTTGTTGCTTCTGCACCAGATTCTGATGCGTGGCCACCACAATCCGTGCGTTGAGACGTTTCGGCCTGTCACTGCCGAGGGGATAGTATTCCCCTTCCTGAATCAGGCGCAGCAACTTGACCTGTGATGTCTGGCTCAAGTCGCCGATTTCATCGAGAAAAAGGGTGCCGCCTGCCGCTTGTTCGATCAGACCGGCGCGGGGTTTATCGGCACCGGTAAACGCGCCGCGGTGGTGACCAAACAAGGTGTCGGCAAACACATTGTCGTCCAGTCCGGCGACATTCACGCTGATCAGCGGCCCGGCACGCTCACTCAGGGTATGCAGCGCCCGGGCGATCAGCTCTTTACCGACACCACTCTCACCGCACACCATCACAGGCTGGCTGCTCGGCGCTACCGATTCGAGATACTGGAACACAGAGCGCATGCCTTTATCTCGGGTAATGATGTCGCCAAAAGCCTCCGGCCGCTCCAGGGTGTCAGTCAGAAACCGGCGCCGCAGCGCGTTGTGCTCTTCGCGCATTTCCTGCAGCAAAATGGCCCGTTTCACGCCTTCGATCAGCCGGTTTTCCTCTGTGGTTTTCACGAAGTAATCATAAGCACCGAGCCGGATACAGTTGACCGCCGTTTCGACCTGATTCAGCCCGCTGATAATAATGACGCCGACTTCAGGAAATTCAGCCTTGATCTGCTGCAGCAAGACTTCGCCGGACAGGTGCGGCATGGTCAGATCCAGCAGTACCAGGCCGATATTTTCCTGTTCAATAATGGCCATGGCATCGCGGCTGTCCTGACACTGGACGATATGATTGATGCCGCCCCGCCGCTCCAGCACGATACTCAGGCTGCGAAGAAAGGCCGGTTCATCATCCACCAGCAAGACACCGAATGCAGGATAGCGATTTGTCTTCATTAAACAGTTGTCCCTTTCAAGGCTGGCAGCGCAAGCGTCACGCAAGTGCCTTGTTGTAGTCTAGAGTCATATTTCAACGTGCCGCCATGTTCACTCACTATGCTGAATGAAATAGACAGCCCCAAGCCCGTCCCGCCCTGCTCACGCTTGGTGGTAAAGAAAGGATCACTCAAATGAGGAAGATGCTCAGGGTCGATGCCCTGCCCCTGATCGCAGACTTCCAGGATCAGCACATTGTCTGCCGGATTGAAACCTGTCGTCACCCTGATGCTTTGTTGCTGTGACGTCAGCGCCTGACAGGCATTGATGATCAGGTTGATGATCACTTGCTCGATCCGCTGGCCGTTGCCTTCAAAATACGGCAGCTGATCGCCGTATTCGACAGAAAAGTGATGGGTCGATGTCGACAGGGTACTGTCGACCAAGCGAATCGCCGCCGCCGTGACCTGATTCAGATCCACCACTTCATTGAGCGCACTGGGTTCCTGGCGGGCAAAATCCCTCAGGTCATCGACAATCCGGCGGATCCGCTGGGTCCCCGCCTGCATATCATCCAGCATGGAGGGAATTTCCTCCCGCATCCGGCTGTAGGCCAGCCCGCCTAAGGTGAAATCGCCATACTGCTGATAATGGGCATCCAGAATGTCTTCCGCATCCTGATACGCGTCTTTGAGAATGGGTAAATTCAGCAGCAGCAAACTGCTGGGGTTGTTGATCTCATGGGCCATGCCAGACACCAGAATGCCCAGCGAGGTCATTTTATCCGCCTGAATCAGCTGTTGCTGCTGGAGTTGCTGCGCTTTGGTCCGCCGGGCCACTTCCCGGCTCAGCGCCCGGTTCCAAATCATGATCCCCCCCAGCACCAGCAGCAGAAGGGCGGAAATCGTGGCGGCAGCCATGCCCAGTTTCTTCCAGCTGATCCCCGGCGCTTCCAGCGGGCCCAGCCATTTGTCGTAAATAGCTTGCTGACGGCCGGTGTTTTTCAAAATCGCCAGCCCTTCGCTGAACTGGGCCAGTAAATCTTCATGGCCTTTTCGCACTGCATAGCCGTAATGCTGGGCACCAAAAGGTTTTCCTACCGGAATGATATTCGACAGATCCAACGCCTTGCCGGTATACAGACCCGGCAGGTTCGCCACCAGCGCGTAGTCATGCTGACCGGAGGCCAGCAAACGCAGTCCATCGGCGTGAGAGTCCACCAGCACCAGGTTTGCACCCGGCTGCTGATTGCTCAGGTAATCGTGCATCGCCCCGCTGCGCTGAACAATCACGGATTTGCCCGCCAGGTCATCAAGACTGGCCACAAAGGGGGTGCCCTTTCGGGCAAACACCGACTGATGCACTATGGCATGGGGCGGCGAAAAACTGTATCTCGCCTGCCGGGCACTGGACTGAATCATACCCTGCACGATATCAATCTCGCCCTGATCAAACTGGCGGCGGATATCATTCCATGCCCCCATTTTGATCTCGATATTAATGCCCATCAGTTCGGCAATCGCCAGGGTCAGCTCGGTGTTGTAGCCATCCGGCTCACCGTCTTCATTAATGAATTCGTAAGGCGGGTAGTTGTGATCCGCGCCGATAATAATGACCTGACTGTCTGGTGCAGCCATCACACCGAAGGTGCAGAAGAAAGACAGCCCGACACCGAGCCAGCGCATCCAGGCACCACATATGTCACGACAGCCTGTCAGCTTCTGGATCATGCAATCTTCCTTCATCAGCCCGGCCTGACCGGCAAAGCCGTCAGTACGCCGGATTTGGCGACACCGGGCAGAACGTGATATTCCGCCCAACAAACGAAGGGGCTATTTTATAGATTTGCCAACAATAGCCAAGGAAAGAAAGTGGGGCTGTGGGTGGATGCTTTTTTGTTCTTTGGTGTTGTGCCGCATTCTTGCTTCCCCTTGTAGCAAGCCATTTTTGTGGTTTGGTGAGTATGTCGCGCTTGAGTTCGGTGGTTCACTTGGCCTTGTTTGAAGCGCGCCAGACACTCTTTATGGGGATAAAGAGTGCCCAGAAAGCCCTTTTTGTTCTTTGGCGTTGTCCGGGCCGGTTGTAGGCGCTCCCGGCGCCGACAACCTAAAAATTCGTCCTGAATTTTTCCCTGTTGGAATGCCATCAATGTTCATTTTCAATCCGTCATTTCCGCGAAAGGCGGGAATCCATACAGCGAGTGCAGTTTTTAAGGCTGATGATTCTGGTAAAGCGAAGGTATGTCGCGCTTGAGTCCGGAGTCTTTCTTGGCATTGTGCGATGCGCGCCAGACACTCTTTATCGGGCTAAAGAGTGCCCAGAAAGCCCTTTTTGTTCTTTGCCGTTGTCCGGGCCGGTTGTAGGCGCTCCCGGCGCCGACAACCTAAAAATTCGTCCTGAATTTTTCCCTGGGGGAGTGCCATCAATGTGCATTTTCACCCCGTCATTCTCGCGACAGCCGGGAATCCATGCGGCGAGTTCGGTTTTTAAGGCTGAGGATTCTGGGGAAGCGGAGGTATGTCGCGCTTGAGTCTGGTGGCTCTTTTGGCATGGTGCGATACGCGCCAGACACTCTTTATAGGGATAAAGAGTGCCCAGAAAACCCTTTTTGTTCTTTGCCGTTGTCCGGGCCGGTTGTAGGCGCTCCAGGCGCCGACAACCTAAAAATTCGTCCTGAGTTTTTCCCTGTGGGAATGCCATCAATGTACTTTTCACCCCGTCATTCCCGCGACAGGCGGGAATCCATGCAGCGGATACGGCGACGAGTTGTTGTATCAGGGTTTGAGGTATGTCGCGCTTGAGTTCAGTGGCTTACTTGGCATTGTTTGATGCGCGCCAGACACTCTTTATGGGGATAAAGAGTGCCCAGAAAGCCCTTTTTGTTCTTTGGCGCTGTCCGGGCCGGTTGTAGGCGCTCCCGGCGCCGACAACCTAAAAATTCGTCCTGAATTTTTCCCTGTGTGAGTGCCATCAATGTACATTTTCAATCCGTTATTTCCGCAACAGGCGGGAATCCATGGGGCGGGTTCGGTTTTTAAGGCTGAGGATTCTGGTTAAGCGGAGGTATGTCGCGCTTGAGTCCGGTGGCTCTTTTGGCATGGTGCGATGCGCGCCAGACACTCTTTATAGGGATAAAGAGTGCCCAGAAAGCCCTTTTTGTTCTTTGGCGCTGTCCGGGCCGGTTGTAGGCGCTCCCGGCGCCGACAGCCTAAAAATTCGTCCTGAATTTTTCCCTGTGGGAGTGCCATCAGTGTACATTTTCACCCCGTCATTACCGCTCAGGCGGGAATCCATGAGGCGAGTTCGGTTTTTAAGGCTGAGGATTCTGGTTAAGCGAAGGTATGTCGCGCTTGAGTCCGGTGGCTCTTTTGGCATGGTGCGATGCGCGCCAGACACTCTTTATAGGGATAAAGAGTGCCCAGAAAGCCCTTTTTGTTCTTTGGTGTTGGCCGGGTCGGTTGTAGGCGCTCCCGGCGCCGACAACCTAAAAATTCGTCCTGAATTTTTCCCTGTGGGAGTGCCATCAATGTACTTTTCACCCCGTCATTTCCGCGACAGGCGGGAATCCATGCGGCGAGTTCGGTTTTTAAGGCTGAGGATTCTGGTTAAGCGAAGGTATGTCGCGCTTGAGTCTGGGGTTTTCTTGGCATTGTGCGATGCGCGCCAGACACTCTTTATAGGGATAAAGAGTGCCCAGAAAACCCTTTTTGTTCTCTGGCGCTGTCCGGGCCGGTTGTAGGCGCTCCCGGCGCCGACAACCTAAAAATTCGTCCTGAATTTTTCCCTGATTCAGGGATAACTATACCGGCACTCGCTTGTCATTCTCGTGAAAGCAAGAATCCATACAGTGAGTGTGATTTTTGCGGTCGGTCATGAATCATAAAAAAGTCCATAACATCAATTGGGTAGCATGAGTGATTTGGGTAAGATACACGATAAGATGTCGTATAACTTACTGATGGGTTTATATGATTAAACAGGAATTATCTACGTTAATCATTCACTTAGGTAGATTTCATCAAGAATAGTTATACGACAGAGTTATGCGACATGATGTCGTTGAATATAATGTTAGAGCTCACGAAATCCTGAATATCAGCATCATTAAAGGAATGAAATGCAAAACCTTGTAAAACATACGCTTTACCTTTTTCTATGTATTACTGGTCTAACGGCTGCTATGACGTTAGCAGGTATTGGCTATGCTTGGTTTTTCTCGGAAGCGAAAGAACTCCCCCATTTGGAGTGGCTAATAGGGTCTGTGATTGTAGAGGTGGTCGCGGTGATCCTTATGCTCGCAAAAAAGGGTTTGAAATATCTTCCAGATACACAAACCGATAAAGAGCCAAAAGACACTCTTAAGTTTATGGAGAGTTTTATTTCTACGGGAACTAGTGCAACTATTGTGAGTAACCGAGTGTCATGGTTGGCAGGTGACGACAAACTTATATCAATTCTTCAATCAAAAATTGAAAAAGGCACTCGCATTGAAATTATCACTCCAAATGAAGTTCCAGAGGCACTTAAAGAAAAGTTGAATGGCGCATCTTTTATTGTCACAAGAGAAAATGTATCACCTGAAGCTAGATTTACCTTAGTGAATGGAGATCGCAGCGGCGCTGAAAAGCTCGCCATTGCTCGTGGAGTTCACCCTGACCACGAGATTACAATTTTTGACAACAATTCTGGCCCCCAAATAATCGCGATGGCGAAGGACATAATTAGAAAATCCAAGGAGTTGGTTAATGCCGCATAGGTGGTGCAATTCGGCGCAAATACGTCGAGAGCAAATTGAGTCAGGAGCAGACTTAACATTCAACGAGGTTTTTAAACCGCTTTTAGTTGGTCGAATTAAGAGCCTTTCACCTAGCAATGTTCTGGAAGTAGGCGCTGGAACTGGTCATATTTCCAAAGAGTTATCTGAATTAGGGTTTTCTGTTACAGCAATAGAGCCTTCTGCTGGAATGTATGGGGTTGCAAAAGATGTCTTGTCTTTAACCGATGTTAGACTATTGAACTGTACTTCACTCGAATTAGAGAAAAACGAGCTTTATGAGGTTGCTTTCTCTCATCTTGTTGCACACGTTGTTGACGACCTTAATGAGTTTTTTGAATCAGTCGGGCGGCACCTAAAAGTCGCCGGCCATTTTATTTTTTCAATCCCTCACCCCTGTTTTTATAATGAATATAAGGGGTTTTTCGGAGATGAATATAATTATATGACCCCCATGACCAAGGACGTGTCATTTACCATCACTAAAGATTCAAAAAATACGATTGGTGGAGTGCCGTACCATCACAGACCGTTATCAGAGTACATCAATAAACTGGTTGAATCTGGCTTTGCTATAGATGGCTTTGACGAAACTTATCCAGAAGAAGATATACAATTAAAATATGGAGCCAAATGGGAGTCACCACGATACTGTGTGTTTACCTGTAGAAAGCTCTAACAAGCGCATGTTGTCGGACTAGTTTTCTGCTGCGCTCCAAACCAGCCGCAAATGCGGGCGTTATAACCACGGCATAAAATGGAGTATGTATGATAGCAAGGGAATGGAAAGCTACTTGCCCTAAAGAATATAAAGAAGGGTTTATTGCATACCTGTACGAGACAGGAATCAAAGATACATCTAATACACAAGGTTTTCTCGGTGCTCAAATTCTAAATCGAGATTTAGGCGATATTGCAGAAATCACGTTGTTGACCTATTGGGAAGATCTTGAATGTATTAAAGCATTTTCTGGTGAAGACATCAGTGTTGCCAAGTTGTATCCAGAGGATGAAAAGTACAAACTGAATCCAGATCGTCATGTTAGCCACTATGAAGTCCGTGAGAACATGTGGTTATAACAAATAAGGATACGTGTCGCGCAGCCGACACTTCTATCCGGGTGTTGAACAAGCCCGGACAGCCTTAATAAGCAAATTGCTCGATTGGGATTCGGTGGGGATTGCGCCCGCGGTTTTCTTCAGGGCGAGCGCAGCCGGGAAGTGACCACGGTGTGTTTCACTTCAATGGGTTACCGCCTGAATTCGGTCTTGCGTTGACTTTCTCCTCGTTGATGATGCTACGCCATTCTCCTTATTGTGTTTGCCTTTCGGCTATCTCGGTCGGGTGATGCCGACGCATGTCATCATTTCTTCGCAGTGTGGGCAGCGGCGGGTTGTTTTTTGCTACGGGGGCTGGCTTCAATCCCGATAACGTCTCAAGGACTTTTGACCGCGTTATTGTTTTGTGGTTCAACACCTTGCATTGGTGATTTTTACCATGGATACTGAAGCTGTGTTTAGCTAAATCAATGCCATAAATAGAATGTGACATGGTGGCCTCCGGTAATTTCGTAGTCAGACTTACCAAGTGTGGCAGAGCCTGTAAAGTGGAATCCATATCATTCGTTAGGCGCTAGGAGAGTTATGAAAATATCAGATAGATTAATTGATGATCTAGTTCTAACCGCATTTAAGACTTCGATAGAAAACGAAGAAATTGGCGATTCAAATAGTAAGAAGTCCTCTTACTTTGTGTCGCAGCTCGCGAAATTATTTTCAGATCAATTTGATAAAAATGCGCTTGTTCAGACCACTGACAGAAATGGTAAAAAATCTTCAGGAGAATGGTTGCTTGATATTGTGATCGTTTCGAAAGATGAAATAAGAACTAGCTATAAAAATCGTAAGTCGGATATAGTCAAAAAGATTCATTGGGCTATCGAATCTGAATTTAGTACTTCTCTAAATGAGTTTAGCAAAGACTTTTCTAAACTGCTCCATATAAGGTCTGAAGCCTATCTATACGTCGCCGGTATTAATCAAATAAGTGAAGTTACTAGAAATGAATACATCAATGCACAAACTGAATTAGCAGTGGAACTGGTTTCTGAGCAAGGAATAGACAAACCCTTTTATTTGGCTTTTGTGCCAACCCCAGGAAAAATCTATGAGCACAGTTCTCTTTGGAATAGTGGTTATGAACAGCTAAGCAATTGGGTCAAAGTTGTTAATTTATCTAGTTTAGTTACAAAATGCACCTAACAAATAAGGATACGTGTCGTGCAGCCGACACTTATCCGGGTGTTGGACAAGCCCGGAGCGGCATTATTATGGAAACAGCTTAATTGAATGCCGGAGTGCGGCGATGCAGACTGTTTTTATCAGGTACAGTAAGCCCATAAGCTATCAGATAAATAATAAATTCAGTGGTTTACATGATTTTTGCTCGGTTGTAGTGCGTTCCTCCGCATGCGGTGTGGGCAGCGGCAAACGCTTCAAGGACTTTTTGAACGCGCTCTTGTTTTGTGAATCAACACTTTGTCTTGGTGATCTTCACCGTGAATACTGGAGCTATGTTTGGCTAAATCAATGCTATTGATAGATAGTGACATCTTGATGGCCTCAGGCGATTTCTTAATCAGACTTACCCAGTTGTGACAAACCTAATGAGGGGGAGTCCATGTCATTCGTTAGAATGACGACTGAAATGATATCGGGATGGAAAATGAGAAGTATATTTTTAGCATTTGTTCTTACTTGGGGAACGAGTGCTTTTGCTAAAAATAATGATGGACTTGATAATTCCTTGCGGGAATTGGTTCCTGATGGATACTTCGTGACTGAAACGATTTATGGTGACTTAAACAAAGATAGTCAAGAGGACGTTGTTTTAATCATAAAAGGAACAGACCCAAATAAAGTTATTGTTGATAAATTTCGTGGTGAAGTAGACCTCAACCGAAGAGGGATCGTTGTTGCTTTAAGAAACCAACAAAAATACGAATTAGTCATTGAGAATATAAACTGCTTTTATTCGGAAGAAGAAGATGGCGGTGTATACTTCGTACCAGGTATTTACACCAAAATTGAAAAAGGAAATCTATATGTCCTTTTCGCTCATGGTCGCTATGGACACTGGCGCTACAATTTTCGTTATCAAGGAGCAGATTTTGAGCTGATCGGTTATGACAATAGTGCTAACAGAGGGCCAACAGTAGAAGTAGTCACTAGCATTAACTACCTGACAAAGAAAATGCTGGTGAAGAAAAATATTAACAGCCATGAAGAACATGCAGATCCAATATTTAAAGAGCGTTGGACGAGCTTTACGCTTGATAATCGATTTAAGCTAAGTGAAATTAACGATTTTAGTGAGTTTGTTGATGGGTTACGGGAGTAAATAGACTTGTATCGACACGTAATTCGAATAAACAACTATGGCGTCAATCATTAAATTAACGCCGTTTTTTCTTCCCGTCGGACGCCATCCCGAAGCAATCGCATTGAGGATGGCAATCAGATGGTCGTATCCTGTTACGGTATTTTTGTTCATTGCTTCTAAGCCTTCGTTTAGTATCGGCATCTCTTTTTCACTCAGAGGCTTAAGATGAAAAAATCAGTAATCACCTTGACTTTAATACTCGCTTTAGTGGGTTGTGATGATGCGAGTAAAGCAATTGATGAGGCTCAAGCAGCAGCGAACAAAGCAGTCGATCATAGACAGGACCTTAAGCATTAAGCTTTTCATAAATTCCATCTAAGGTTCTGTCTTTCTTGGATTTTCTCTGAG
>NZ_JAUOQQ010000032.1:0-47478 GCF_030547675.1 Photobacterium sp. 2_MG-2023 | reverse complement strand
GGCTATCGCCAAGCGGTAAGGCAGCGGCTTTTGATGCCGCCATTCCCTGGTTCGAATCCAGGTAGCCCTGCCATCTTGATGCTGACCAAGAGTGTCAAAAAGTTAGAGACTGAGTCTCTTTCACCATGTTGCGGTGGTGGCGGAATTGGTAGACGCGCTAGCTTCAGGTGCTAGTGTCCGCAAGGACGTGAGAGTTCAAGTCTCTCCCTCCGCACCAACTTACTGTTCAGGCAGAAGTTGTAAAACACTTGGGTATTACTCGCTGTAATATCTGTTAAGAAACCAGCTCTTTGGCTGGTTTTTTTATACCTGAAAAATACAGCCCGCCCTAACACCTCTCTTTGTTCACGTCTCTTTTCACACTGACCGTCCTGAAATGGGTTGGAAAAGTGTCACCTTATTTAGGACGGGACACACGCAGTAAAAAAGCCACGCTATTGGTGGCTTATAAAATCGAATAAAAACAAAAAGCTTACAACCCTAGCGCATACTTCAGCACTTGGTGTTTCAGCGGGCCGGTATGCTCGGCCAGTTTAAGGCCAAGGTTTCGCAGCAAAGCAACGGGTTTAAGATCATTGCTAAAGGCACAGTAAAACACATCCATCCCGGTCTGCATCATCAGGTTATCGGGTCTGCGCCGCCTCTGGTAGCGCTGAAGAACCGGCTCTCCGAACCAGTGTTCTCCACCGTGCGCCATTTCATCAAGCAGCACATCAACGTCTTTAAAACCGAGATTCACTCCCTGCCCCGCCAGCGGGTTAATGGTATGCGCGGCATCTCCCAGCAAAACAATCCCGTCTTTATAGTAAGACTGGGCGTGGCGTCGTGTCAGCGGGAAACTGCCTTTGTTCCGCACACGAACCGCACCGAGTTCAACAGGAAATTCACTCCGCACCGCTTTTTCCAGTTGCTCCGCCGACATGGCTGATAACTGTTTGATCCGCTGAGGGCTGTCATACCAGACTAGCGATCCGTTGTGACCCGGCATCGGCAGAAAAGAGCGAGGGCCACGCGGCGTAAACTGCTGCCAGGTAATATCCTGCTGGGGTAAAGCGGTTTCAACATTGATCAGCATGCAATGCTGACGATAATCCCAGGCTGTAATGCCGATATTGGCCTGCTGACGAACGCGGGAATTCGCACCATCGGCCCCAACCAACCAGCGGGTTTGCAGCACCTGACCGTTATCCAATGTGACCTGGTACCCTTCATCAGCACGCTGAAAATGCGCTAAACGGGCAGGACAAATCAGTGACAGATTGGAATATGCGTCAAACGCCTGCCACAGACCCAGCTGAATCAAACGGTTCTCCACCATAAAGCCCAGCTCAGCTAACCCAAGGTCAGCGGCATGAAAACGGGTGCGGCATTCCGGGTGCTCCCAGGTTTCCAAACGCCGGAAAGGACACATCCTCATGACCTGGATATGTGGCCATGCCCCCAGACGGTTCAGCAGGGTGACCGACTGGGCAGAAATGGCTGACACACGCAGATCCATCTCCTGTGCGGAGTCAAAAGCCACCGGAGGCTGACCTTCAATCACTGCCACTCTGCGTCCCTGCCGGGCCATTCCCAATGCTGCCGCCGCACCCACCATGCCGCCGCCAGCAATCACAATATCAAACTGTTCCATGCAGGTATCTCATCTCATTACTCTGCCGACATTCTAACGGCTTTACGCGGGTTTACTACACTCAACACTTTCTGCGCTCGCTTTTCTGTCATCTTTGGCACTGAAGCTTGATCTGTGCCAATAGCCACCGGCCAGAGATGCGCCTGCTGCTGATTTTATAATCAGCATGGATGATCTGGTCACGCCGTGTCGAAAGCAGTACAATACGCGGCTTGCTATTTAAGGCGGCCCCAGAGGCGATCTCTGACGCTGCAAACGCAACGTAAATGCACTGAATTAACACTACGAGTGAAGAGTTAGACATGGCGAAGAAACTGCTTATCAAAACCTGGGGTTGTCAGATGAATGAATACGATTCATCCAAGATGGCCGATCTTCTCAACGCCAATGGCGGTTATGAATTAACAGAAGAACCAGCAGAAGCCGATGTACTGCTACTTAACACCTGCTCTATTCGCGAAAAGGCACAGGAAAAAGTCTTCCACCAGCTGGGCCGCTGGAAAACGCTGAAAGACAAAAAGCCAGGCCTGGTGATTGGCGTTGGCGGCTGTGTCGCTACTCAGGAAGGGGATTCCATCCGGGATCGTGCTCCCTATGTCGATGTGATCTTTGGTCCGCAAACGCTGCACCGTCTGCCTGAAATGATCAGCACATCACAGTCTTCCGATGCGCCGGTCATGGATATTTCTTTCCCGGAAATCGAGAAATTCGACCGCCTGCCTGAACCACGGGCCGAAGGCCCTACCGCGTTCGTGTCTATCATGGAAGGTTGCTCCAAATACTGTACTTTCTGTGTGGTGCCATACACCCGTGGTGAAGAAGTCAGCCGCCCGCTGGATGACGTGCTGTTTGAAATCGCTCAGCTGGCAGAGCAAGGCGTGCGTGAAGTAAACCTGCTGGGCCAGAATGTGAATGCCTTCCGCGGTGAGACACACGATGGCGAGATCGCTTCATTTGCTGAGTTATTGCGCCTGGTGGCAGCAATTGACGGTATCGATCGCATTCGCTATACCACCAGCCACCCGATTGAGTTCACCGACGACATTATTGCCGTTTATGAAGACACGCCGGAAGTGGTCAGCTTCCTGCACCTGCCGGTTCAGAGCGGTTCCGACCGTATCCTGGCGATGATGAAGCGGCCTCATACTGCCATCGAGTATAAATCCAAGATCCGCAAGCTGCGTAAAGCTCGCCCGGACATCACCATCAGCTCCGACTTTATCGTCGCTTTCCCGGGTGAGTCCGATCAGGACTTCCAGGACACCATGAAACTGATCCGCGATGTCGACTTTGACATGAGTTTCAGCTTCATTTATTCAGCCCGCCCGGGGACACCAGCGGCCGATTACCCTTGTGATTTGTCTGAAGACGTGAAGAAAGCGCGTTTGTATGAACTGCAGCAGCAGATCAATGCGCAGGCAATGCGCTACTCCCGCCAGATGCTGGACACTGAACAGCGCATTCTGGTGGAAGGGCCATCGAAAAAGAACATCATGGAGCTGCGCGGCCGTACCGAGAACAACCGTGTGGTGAACTTTGAAGGTTCAGTGGATTTGATCGGCCAATTTGTTGATGTCAGAATCACGGATGTATTCAATAATTCCCTGCGTGGTGAACTTGTCCGTACTGAAGCAGACATGAATCTGCGGATCGCTATGTCTCCCAGCGAGGTCATAGAGAAAACCCGTAAAGAAGATGAAATAGGTGTAGGCGTTTATACTCCTTAATAAGAGGACAGAAATTTCTGCCTGTGCCCAACTATTCCGGCCACCCGTCACAGTGGGTGGCCCACAGAGAGGCAAATCTTGAGCAAAATTATTACTGTTGAACTGAATCTCGAACCCGCCGATAACCACCGCCTGGCCAGCCTTTGCGGTCCTTTCGACGACAATATCAAGCAGCTGGAACGCCGTCTGGGCGTTGAAATTAACCACCGCAGTCACAACTTCAGCATAGTCGGTCAGCCGCACACTGCCGAAGCCACAGCCAATATCCTTAAGAATCTGTATGTTGACACCGCTCCGGTGCGCAACGTGATCCCGGATGTTGAGCCTGAGCAGATTCATCTCGCCATTAAAGAATCGGGTGTGCTGGAACAAGATGTGAGCTCAAGTATCCCTTACGGCAAAGAAATTCATATCAAGACCAAGAAAGGCGTCATCAAGCCGCGGACACCAAACCAGGCGCAGTACATTGCCAATATGGTTGGTCACGATATCACCTTCGGTATTGGTCCTGCCGGTACGGGGAAAACTTATCTGGCTGTTGCCGCTGCGGTTGATGCGCTGGAGCGCCAGGAAATCCGCCGTATTCTGCTGACCCGCCCTGCCGTAGAAGCCGGTGAAAAACTAGGCTTCCTGCCGGGGGATCTGAGCCAGAAGGTCGATCCGTATCTGCGCCCGCTTTACGATGCCTTGTTCGAAATGCTGGGTTTTGAGCGGGTAGAAAAGCTCATTGAGCGTAATGTCATTGAAGTGGCACCGCTGGCGTACATGCGCGGCCGGACACTGAACGATGCCTTCATTATTCTCGATGAAAGCCAGAATACGACAGTAGAGCAGATGAAAATGTTTCTGACCCGTATCGGCTTTAACTCGCGTGCCGTGATCACAGGTGACGTGACCCAGATCGACTTGCCGCGCGGGGCGCGATCCGGGCTGCGCCATGCCATTGAAGTGCTGGCCGATGTGGATGAAATCAGCTTTAACTTCTTCCAGGCAACTGACGTAGTACGTCACCCTGTTGTAGCTCGTATCGTCCAGGCGTATGAAGCCTGGGAGAGCGAAGATCAGAAACAACGAAAACTGGCTGAACAACGCCGTCGCGACCAGCAGGAAGCGCGTCAGGCCAGTCCTGAAACGGAATAATCATACAGATGGCTATTTATCTGGATTTACAGCTTGCCACCACTGATGAGAGTGGCATGCCGACTGAGGCTGACTTTCAGCGCTGGCTGGAAGCGGCGGTGACTCCGTTTCAAACCGAAGCCGAAGTGACTGTGCGCTTGGTTGATGAAGCCGAAAGCCAGGCACTCAACAGTGAATACCGGGGGAAAGACAAGCCCACCAATGTGCTGTCTTTCCCGTTTGAAGCGCCTCCGGGTGTAGAACTGGAGCTGTTGGGCGATCTGATTATCTGTCGTCAGGTGGTTGAAAGTGAGGCGCGGGAGCAGAGTAAACCCTTGTTTGCCCACTGGGCACATATGGTTGTACACGGCTCACTTCATCTGCTAGGTTATGACCATATTGATGACGAAGAAGCCGAAGAAATGGAAGCCCTGGAAACCGAGATAATGCAAGGTTTAGGGTTTGCCAATCCTTACGAAGCTGACCAATACTAACATCAGCTTCTGGCTGTCTTTGGCTAAGATACTGTCGGCTGCGCCTGTGGCGACGCCGACCTTCCGTGGCTCTGTCCACATATTTGAATAGAAAGCAATGAACGAAGATAACCCCCAAAATTCTGACGGTCCGAGTCGAAAGACCTTCTTTGAACGTATTGGCCAGCTCTTTCAGGGCGAACCTCAGAATAAGGAAGAACTGGTCGATGTGATCCGTGATTCCGAAGAAAATGATCTGATTGATCACCACACACGCGACATGCTCGAAGGTGTGATCCAGATTTCTGAGATGCGGGTTCGGGATATCATGATTCCCCGCTCCCAAATGACCACCATAGAGCGTTCACAGAAGGTTGAAGACCTCATTGATATCATTGTTGATGCCCAGCACTCTCGCTACCCGGTCATCAGTGATGATAAAGACCACGTTGAAGGTATTCTTCTGGCTAAAGATCTGCTGCGCTACCTGCGCCCGGACAGCGAGCCATTTGACCTCAGCGCCATTCTGCGCCCGGCAGTTGTTGTGCCGGAGAGCAAGCGGGTAGATCGCCTGCTGAAAGAATTTCGGGAAGAACGCTACCACATGGCCATAGTGGTCGATGAGTTTGGTGGCGTATCCGGCTTGATCACTATCGAGGATATTCTGGAGCAAATCGTTGGTGAAATCGAAGATGAATTCGACGATGAAGAAGAACAGGACATCCGTCAGTTAAGTAAGCACACCTGGAATGTGAAGGCATTAACCACTATCGATGACTTCAATAAACTGTTCCAGACCAACTTCAGTGCTAACGATATCGACACCATAGGCGGATTGGTCATGACCAGCTTTGGTCACCTGCCAGCCCGTGGTGAAGTGGTCGAACTGGAAGGCTATGCGTTCAAAGTCACCGCCGCAGACAGCCGCCGGGTCATACAATTACAAGTGACAGTGCCGCAGGAGGCACACCAACCAACGATGACGCCCTGATGAGACGAATCGACAATCTAAACCTGACAGGACGGCTGCTACTGGCCGTCCCTTCCGGCGCACTGGCAACCCTGTCTTTCGCCCCTTATAAGCTCTGGTATCTCGCCCCGCTCTCCCTGATTATTTTCTTTACCCTGCTGCAGAATCAACGCCCTAAAACCGCCTTCTGGACAGGTTTATCATGGGGGTTAGGATTATTCGGCAGTGGCGTTTGGTGGGTACATGTCAGCATTGCCGACTTTGGCGGCATGCCCGTCATTGCGGGTCTGTTCCTTATGGCGCTGCTGGTTGGTTATCTGGCGCTCTACCCTGCCTTATTTGGCGCCTTGTTTGCCCGGTTCGGGCTGGGTCGGCCTTTCCACCAGCTGATGTTGCTGGGCCCGGTGTTCTGGCTGCTGCTGGACTGGGTCAGAGGCTGGTTGTTTACCGGTTTTCCCTGGTTGTGGATGGGTTACGGGCAAATTCACGGCCCGCTGGCCAGTTTCGCGCCGATCCTGGGGGTTGAAGGTCTGACGCTCGCACTGGTGCTGAGTTGTGGTGCGCTGGTTGCCGCCGGCTATTACCGTAACTGGCGCCCCCTGACCGTGCCGGTTCTTGTCTTGCTGCTGGCGTATCAGGCGAAAGGCATTGAATGGGTTCAGACTGAACCGTATAAACCGGTCAAGGTCGCGCTGGTGCAAGGCAATGTCCCGCAGGCACTGAAATGGCAACCTGAGCAACGCTGGCCAACCCTGATGAAATACTTAGATCTCACCCGTGAAAACTGGGATGCTGATATTATCATCTGGCCGGAAGCAGCAATTCCCGCGCTGGAAAAACAGGTAGAGACCTTCCTCAGTCATCTCGATGAAGCCGCCCGTTTAAATCAAAGTGCGGTAATTACAGGTGTGCTAGATAAAACCGAACAGGGTGAGTTTTTCAACAATATACTGACGCTGGGTATCAACCGTGACGGTCAATACCACTACGATACTGCCAGCCGGTACAGCAAGCACCATTTGCTGCCGTTTGGTGAATTTGTGCCTTTCGGCGACTTACTGCGTCCGATTGCCCCGTTTTTCAACCTGCCGATGTCATCATTCAGCCGCGGCAGTTTTGTCCAGACCAATCTGGAAGCCAAGGGTTATGCCCTGGCTCCGGCCCTGTGTTATGAAATCGCCTTCAGCGAGCAGGTTCGCCAGAATGTGGGCATGGGCACCGACATGCTGCTGACCTTGTCCAATGATGCCTGGTTCGGCCGCTCCATTGGCCCGCACCAGCACATGGAAATCGCCCAGATGCGGGCTCTGGAAACAGGTAAACCCTTACTGCGTGCCACTAACACGGGCGTGACAGCCGTTGTCGATCACCAGGGTCAGATCATTGCAGAGCTGCCACAGTTCGAAACCGGCGTACTGCGTGCCACTGTAACCCCGACCAAGGGTCTGACGCCCTACACGACACTGGGCAGCTGGCCATTGTACTTGTATTTACTCTGGTCCGTTGCTGTTTCCTGGCTACTGCTTAAACGCCGCCGGGGCGATTTCAGAGACACTACCCCGCAAGAAGGCGTCCATTAAATCAAACACAGATCCAACCAGACAGGGAGCAACAGGCTCCCTGTCGCTTGTCAGCGGCAGCTGCTTTACGGCGCCAGAGGCTGACGGGTGAATTGGGTGTGTCCACACTTAGTACAGGGCTCAATCGTCCGCACGTGCGTGTACTGTTCATGATGTCCGCACTGCTCGCAGACCAGATTACCCAGGCCAACCACTTCACCGGCTTTATAGATGCCCTGATGCTTGATATCGTCCATAACCTCTAACCATTCCAGCTGTGTCTTATCTGTCACCTCAGCCAACCCTTCCCAAATCGTCTCGGTCACCAGTTTGTAAAACGGACTTTCAGAGAAAGGGGTCGGGCTTTCCTGCACGTTTTGCCCGAATTCTTTCAGATCCCGTTTGAAATACGCACGTATCAGCGCCAGTTCATCTTTGGTCATGTCACTGGCCGCGGTGCGATACTTTTCACTGGTATCAATCCAATGTTTCAGTTCATCAGGGCTATGCTTGAGGGCTTCCGTGATCTCTTCCAACATGGATTCATACGCATCTTTTTCTTTAGCCATGTAAGTTTCTCCTAGGCTTGATCCGCCGGACATAGGCACCCTGACACATAGCGCCGGGTCAGTAACCAGTCCGGCACGGGCAATCCGTGGCTGAATAATGATAATAACCGGCCTATTCGGCCTCAGCTATTGTTGCTACCTTTACCTTTAGTTATTCTATGTCGATTATTTTGACTGTGTTTGTATTAACTCACAACGATTCCGGAAGTCATCGATGCAAGAACAATACCGTCCACAGGACATTGAACCTAAAGTTCAAGCACATTGGGACAACAACCAAACCTTTGTTGTAAGTGAAGACCCTAATAAAGAAAAATTCTACTGTCTCTCCATGTTCCCGTACCCAAGTGGACGTCTGCACATGGGCCACGTGCGTAACTACACCATCGGTGATGTGATTTCCCGTTATCAGCGCCTGCAGGGCAAGAATGTAATGCAGCCAATCGGCTGGGACGCATTCGGTCTGCCAGCAGAAAATGCAGCGGTGAAGAACAACACCGCCCCTGCGCCGTGGACTTACGAAAACATCGACTACATGAAGAACCAGCTGAAATTACTGGGCTTTGGTTACGACTGGAACCGTGAGTTTGCTACCTGCACCCCGGAATACTACCGCTGGGAGCAGGAATTCTTTACCAAGCTGTATAGCAAAGGCCTGGTCTACAAGAAAACCTCTTCCGTAAACTGGTGCCCGAATGACCAAACAGTGCTGGCCAACGAGCAGGTTGAAGACGGCTGCTGCTGGCGTTGTGATACACCAGTAGAGCAAAAAGAAATTCCGCAGTGGTTTATTAAGATCACGGCTTACGCCCAGGAGCTGCTGGACGATCTGGACAACCTGGAAGGCTGGCCTGAGATGGTCAAAACCATGCAGCGCAACTGGATTGGCCGCTCTGAAGGTGTTGAGCTGTCCTTCGCCGTTGAAGGCCAGGACACACCACTGGAAGTCTATACCACACGTCCAGACACCCTGATGGGGGTGACTTACGTCGGCATTGCCGCCGGTCATCCTCTGGCTGATCTGGCCGCCAAGAACAATCCTGCACTGGCTGCCTTCATTGAAGAATGTAAGAACACCAAAGTGGCAGAGGCCGAACTGGCTACCATGGAGAAGAAAGGCATGGCCACTGGCCTGTATGCCGTTCACCCTCTCAATGGCCGCCGTGTGCCTGTCTATGTCGCTAACTTTGTGCTGATGGACTACGGAACAGGCGCTGTGATGGCCGTCCCTGCCCATGATCAGCGTGACTTTGAATTCGCCACCAAGTACGGGCTGGATATTGTTCCTGTTATCAAGCCGGCCGACGGCAGCGAACTGGATATCAGTGAAGCAGCTTACACCGAAAAAGGCGTGCTGTTCGACTCTGGTGAATTCAACGGTCTGGATTTCCAGGCGGCGTTCGATGCGATTGCCGCCAAGCTGGAAACCGAAGGTAAAGGCAAGAAAACCGTCAACTTCCGCCTGCGTGACTGGGGGGTTTCCCGCCAGCGTTACTGGGGTGCACCGATTCCTATGGTTACCACCCCGGACGGCGAAGTCCATCCTGTCCCTGCCGATCAGCTACCGGTGATCCTGCCGGAAGATGTGGTGATGGACGGCGTGACCAGCCCGATCAAAGCAGACAAGAGCTGGGCAGAAACCACCTTTAACGGTGAACCGGCGCTGCGCGAAACCGATACCTTCGACACCTTTATGGAATCGTCCTGGTATTACGCGCGTTACTGCTCACCTCAGGCGGACGAAATGCTGAATTCTGATGCCGCCAACTACTGGCTGCCGGTTGACCAGTACATCGGCGGTATTGAACATGCCTGTATGCACCTGCTGTACTCACGTTTCTTCCACAAACTGCTGCGCGACAGCGGTATGGTGACGAGCGACGAGCCGTTCAAACAGCTTTTATGTCAGGGTATGGTACTGGCAGATGCCTTCTACTACACCAGCGAAAAAGGCGCCAAAGTCTGGGTATCGCCAACAGAGGTGACTCTGGAGCGTGACGAAAAAGGCCGCATTACCAAAGCCACTGACGAGCAAGGTAACGAACTGGTGCACTCAGGCATGACCAAGATGTCGAAGTCGAAGAACAACGGCATCGACCCGCAGGAAATGGTCGACAAGTACGGCGCGGATACCGTTCGCCTGTTCATGATGTTCGCCTCGCCGGCTGATATGACGCTGGAGTGGCAGGAATCTGGCGTTGAAGGTGCCAACCGCTTCCTGAAACGAGTCTGGAAACTGGTCTTTGAACATTCGGCAAAAGGTGCGGTCGAAGCACTGGATGCTTCAGCACTGAACGCCGATCAGAAAGCGCTGCGCCGTGATGTTCACAAAACCATCGCCAAAGTCAGCGATGATATTGGCCGTCGTCAGACGTTCAACACAGCTATTGCGGCTATCATGGAGCTGATGAACAAGCTGGGTAAAGCACCACAAGACAGCGCCCAGGATCGTGCCCTGCTGGACGAAGCCCTGAAAGCGGTTGTCCGTATGCTGTACCCAATCACCCCGCATATCTGTTTTGAACTGTGGCATGCACTGGGTGAGTCTAAGGTGGATCATGCTGACTGGCCGGTTGCCGATGACAACGCTATGGTGGAAGATGAGAAGCTCATCATAGTTCAGGTTAACGGTAAACTGCGCGCCAAACTGACTGTCGCGGCAGATGCTGGTAAAGATCAGGTAGAAGCGCTGGCACTATCAGACGAGAACGTCACCAAATTCACCGACGATAAAACTATTCGCAAGGTGATTTACGTGCCGGGCAAGCTGCTGAACATTGTTGCCAACTAACAGGCATACCAACAACGCCTTCCCAGTGGGAAGGCGTTTTCTCTTTCACTCTCGAATTTGTTACTAAGGAGTAGACACGGTGAGCGCAGCGTCATCCCTACTGTCCCGTTTCCGTCTGGTCTTTGTCGTCGTACTGGCGCTGGCCACTGCATCATGCGGCTTCCATTTACGTGGTAACTACATGCTGCCCGACGATATTGCCCGCCTGTCTCTGACCAGCTTTGATAAATACGGCCCGCTGACCCGTATGGTGAAATCCCAGTTCAAACTGCACGGTATTGAAGCCGTTCCCCCATCGTCTCAGGTGCCCAATCTGCACCTGATCAGTGAATCTCAGGGGGAGCGTACCTTATCCTTATACCAGAACAGCCGTGCCGCCGAGTACGAACTGACCTATACCGTCAACTATCAGGTGGTGGTGCCTGAAAAAGGGGCCAAGCGTTTTACCACTAAAGTTAACCGCAGCTTTCTGGATAACCCGTTAACCGCACTGGCAAAGTCGGTGGAACGCGATATGTTGCTCGATGAAATGCGCCAGCAGGCCTCGCGCCAGATTATGCGTCAACTTGCCCGTCTGACCGCCGACCTGAACCAGTCAGACTCTGACAATGCAGAACGTTCTGCCAGCGACGCCAATGGCAGTGTCACAACAATTGAGACAGAAACCGATGCCGATAAACAGGCCGCAGATCGGATGTTCGACACCATGGACAGCGTGGCGCAATGAGGATCTACCCGGAACAGCTGGCTGAGCGATTAAAACAGGGGTTAGCCTCCGCTTATCTGCTTGCTGGCAACGAACCTTTGCTGTTACAGGAAACGGCTGACCGGGTGCGGCAACAGGCCAAAGACGCCGGTTTTCTCGAGCGACACAGCTACACCATAGATAATCAGCTGGACTGGAATGAAGTACTGGATAATTGCCAGGCGCTGAGTTTGTTCTCTTCACGCCAGATCATCGAACTGACCATGCCGGACAGCGGTATCACGGCGACTCAGGCCAAATCACTGCAAACAGTGATTGATGCTTTACACCCGGATATCCTGTTGCTGGTGCAGGGCCCGCGTCTCAATAAAAAACAAGAAAGCAGCGCCTGGTTTAAAGCGCTCACGACTCAGGGGATATATGTGCCCTGCAATACGCCTGATGCCCGTCAGCTACCCCGCTTCATCCAGCAGCGTTGTCAGCAACTGGGGCTGAATGCCGATGCAGAAACCATACAGATACTGGCTCAGTGGCATGAAGGTAACCTGCTGGCACTGGCACAGAGTCTGCACAAACTCACCCTGATTTATCCTGACGGCACCCTGACCGTGCCCCGGATTCAGGAGGCGCTCAGCCGCCATAACCACTACACCCCGTTTCAGCTGCTGGATGCCTTACTGGCCGGTCAGGCAAAACGCAGTCAGCGCATTGTGCGCCAGCTCGAAGCCGAAGGGGTGGAAGCTATTATTATTCTGCGTACCTTGCAACGTGAACTGACCCAGCTGTACCGCATGCAGGAAATGGGTAAACAGGGAATCCCTTTGAATCGGATCCTCGAAAATTTTCGGGTTTGGCAAAACCGGCGTGAACTCTATGTGGGCGCCTTGCACCGATTACCCTTACCTGCCCTGCTAACAGCTATCCAACAACTCAGTCAGCTTGAACGACAGGCTAAAACCGACTATGACACCAGTGTCTGGCCCGGTTTAAGCACATTATGCGCCATGATGTGCGGACTGAGTAAGGGCTTACCTTTGCAGTCCCACTGACACCGCTGGCAAATTATTGTTAAAACTGGCTGATGCTCAAAAAATCTGTACATCACTGCACCACGCAAGCGTCAGCCAGAATTGAGCATGGTATACTCCAGCGTTAAAATGTGAACCCGATCGGCCCACCTGACTCTAATAACAAGAGAAGACTGAATTGAGGGAGACCCCTTTGCAGCTACAAGAACTACACGACTTCGTCATTGACAAAATTGATGACATGAAAGCCCTGGACATAGTCACTCTGGATGTGCGCGGCAAATCCAGCATTACTGATCTCATGGTCGTTTGTACCGGTACTTCAAACCGCCACGTCGCTTCGATTGCAGACAATGTCAACACTGCCTCCAAACTGATAGACTTCCCGCCGTTTGGTATCAGTGGCGAAGAAGACGCTGAGTGGGTCGTGGTTGATATGGGAAGCGTCATGCTGCACATCATGCAAGAAGATGCGCGTCAGCTTTACCAACTGGAGAAGCTTTGGGGCTAACTGACGGATGAAGTTGCAACTGATCGCGGTCGGCACAAAAATGCCTAAATGGGTAGAAACCGGCTTTGAGGAATACCGCCGCCGTTTTCCTAAAGATATGCCGCTGGAACTGATTGAAATTACAGCCGGCAAACGGGGTAAAAATGCGGATATAGCCCGTATTCTGCAAAAAGAAGGCGAGGCTATGCTGGCTGCCGTTGCCAAAGGCAACCGCATTGTCACCTTAGATATTCCGGGTAAACGCTGGGACACAGAACAACTGGCCGATCAGATGGAAAGCTGGAAACTGGACGGCCGGGATGTGTCTATACTGATTGGCGGACCTGAAGGTCTGGCACCGGCCTGTAAAGCCGCTGCAGAACAAAGCTGGTCCCTGTCTCCGTTAACGCTGCCACATCCGCTGGTGCGTATTGTGATGGCCGAAAGCCTTTACCGGGCCTGGAGCATCACAGCCAACCACCCATACCACAGGGAATAGACGGCATGCGCAGAAAGCGACTTCAGATCCGGGATCATCAGGCCGAATCGTCTCTGTTTTTCAGACGAGCGGTCTTCTCCTTTGTCGGTATCTTTGCTTTGATTGGTGTGCTGATTGCGAACCTGTATCACATTCAGGTTCGTGAGTTTGAAGATTATCAGACCCGCTCCAATGACAACCGCATCAAAATTGTCCCTGTCTCGCCTAACCGCGGCATGATTTACGACCGTAACGGCGTTTTACTGGCCGAAAACAGGCCAGTGTATTCGCTGGAAGTGGTCACAGAGAAAGTCCCGGATCTGGATGATACCTTTGGCCGTCTGAAATCACTGCTGGGGATCTCAGAGGAAGAGATTGAACGCTTTGACAAAGAGCGTCGCCGTACCCGGCGCTTTAACTCTGTACCGCTGCGTAACCAGCTGACGGAAAAAGAAGTCGCCCTTTTCTCCGTTAATCAGCACCGTTTTCCGGGTGTGGAGGTTAAAGCCTACCTGAAACGTTACTACCCTTACGGCGACGCGCTCACCCATGTGCTTGGTTATGTGGCAAAAATCAATGACAGGGATCTAGAGATGCTGGACAGGGAAGAGCGCCTTAACAACTACAAGGCCACCCGGGATATCGGCAAGCTGGGCATTGAAAAATACTATGAAGAGTTGCTGCACGGCACCTCTGGCTACCAGGAAGTCGAAGTCAACAGCCGCGGCCGTATCATCCGCACCCTGAAATATGTACCGCCTGTGCCGGGCAAAGATCTGCGCCTGAATCTGGATATTGGTCTGCAGTTGTATGTTAAAGAGCTGCTGACTGAAAAGAAAATCGACCCGGAAACCGGTGAAGAATACACCAAGCTGAAACGGGGTTCTGTGGTGGTGATGGATCCAGAAGATTCCTCCGTGCTTGCGATGGTTTCCAGCCCGAGTTATGACCCTAACCTGTTCGTACATGGCATTTCTTCGAAACAGTACAACGAATTACTCAATGACAAAGACAGGCCGCTGGTGAACCGGGTTACTCTGGGGATTTACCCGCCGGCCTCAACCGTCAAACCGGCGATTGCTGTGGCAGCCTTAGCCGAAGGCGTCATCACAACACGGACGACACGCAACGATCCTGGCTACTGGAAAATCCCGAACACCAACAGCCGGCCATTCCGTGACTGGCTGCGCTGGGGTCACGGCAAAGTCAGTATCCACAAAGCCATTGAAGAGTCAGTCGATACCTTTTTCTATCAGATTGCCTATGACATGGGGATCGACAGGTTATCATCATGGATGAGCAAGTTTGGCTACGGTGAATATACCGGGATTGATATTGCGGAAGAGAGCAAAGCAAACATGCCTACCCGCGAATGGAAACAGGCACGTTTCCGCCAGCCCTGGTATCAGGGCGACACCATTCCTGTCGGGATCGGGCAAGGTTACTGGACATCAACGCCATTGCAGATAGCCAAAGCGACCACAGTACTGGTCAATGACGGTGTTGTCCGGGCGCCGCATTTGCTGAAAAGCATTATGGATGCCGATGGAGAAATCCCCGCCAAGTACGAAGTTTTTCCGCCCATTTCCGGTGTCGATCCTAAATACTGGCAGGTCGCCAAAGATGGTATGTACCGGGTACTGCATGGCAACCGCGGGACGGCAAGACGCTCTTTCTACGGCGCAGAATACAAAGCTGGCGGTAAATCCGGTTCAGCCCAGGTTTTCGGACTGGCTGAAGATGAAGAATATAATGCCGAAGAGCTTGAAGAACATCTGCGAGACCACGCGCTGTTCACCGCTTTTGCCCCCTTTGAGCACCCTGAATACGTAGTGGCAATGGTGCTTGAAAATGCCGGTGGCGGTTCCAGTAATGGTGGCCCGGTCGCAAGGCAGATTTTTGACCATATGCTGCTCAATCAAGATGACAAAGATAAATCGACATTGGCTGAGGTTTCGCAATGAGTATCATGGCTGCGGCAGGCAGCAAAGCCACCTTGAGTGATCGCCTGCATATCGACGTTCCTTTATTATTGGGGATCCTGACGCTGATGGGATTCGCCCTGGTCGTCATGTACAGTGCCAGCGGCCAGAACCTTGACATGATGGAACGCCAGGCGGTCCGTATGCTGCTGTCTCTGGCGGTGATGTTCATCCTGGCCCAGATTGCCCCTCGCCACTATGAAGCCTGGGCTCCCTATCTGTTCGGGGTCGGCTTACTGCTGCTGGTGGGAGTACTGCTGGTGGGCGAAATTTCCAAAGGGGCACAGCGCTGGCTGGATCTGGGCGTCGTCCGTTTCCAGCCTTCTGAATTGATCAAACTGGCTGTCCCCTTAATGGTGGCCCGTTTTATCGGAAACCACCCGCTGCCCCCCAGCCTGAAAAATATTATCATCGCAACCCTGATGATTTTCGTGCCAACCATTCTAATTGCCAAACAACCCGATCTGGGCACATCGATCCTGATCGCCGCATCCGGGGTATTTGTGCTTTTTCTGTCCGGCATCAGCTGGCGGATTATTATTTTTGCCGGCATGCTGATCGGTGCGTTCATCCCGGTGCTCTGGTTCTTCCTGATGCATGATTATCAGCGCACCCGGGTGCTGACACTGTTTAACCCTGAGTCCGATCCACTCGGCGCGGGTTATCACATCATTCAGTCGAAAATTGCCATTGGTTCAGGCGGTATTACCGGTAAAGGCTGGCTCCACGGTACCCAGTCACAGCTGGAGTTTTTGCCGGAACGCCATACCGACTTCATTTTTGCCGTCATCGCAGAGGAATGGGGACTGTCCGGGGTCATCGGCCTGCTGGCCCTGTATCTGTTCGTTATCGGCCGCGGACTGCTACTGGCCAGCCGGGCACAAACCGCCTTTGGCCGTATGATGGCAGGCAGTATCGTATTGAGCTTTTTTGTTTATGTATTCGTCAATATTGGCATGGTCAGTGGCTTATTGCCTGTGGTCGGCGTTCCGCTGCCCCTGATCAGCTACGGCGGCACCTCCATGGTCACCCTGATGGCAGGTTTCGGTATCCTGATGTCTATCCACACCCACAGAAAAATGTTGTCCAAGGCTAACTGATGCACACAGTGTCCAAATCACTCGCTTTTTCACTCAGTGTCACCCTGCTCATGGCAGGGTGCAGCACGACTCACTCCGATCGCTATCAGATAAAAGATGACCACGCGCCAGAGAGTTCCCCCACCCTGGATCACATTGAAGATGCACAGCCAAGGTACGAGCCCAAAAGTCTGGCCGGCAATAAAGATTACACGCTGAGAGGCCAGGCCTACGCCATTGTACCGGCCGAGCAGCCTTTTAGCGAAGAAGGGCTGGCCTCATGGTACGGCAAAAAGTTTCATGGTCACAAAACGTCTAACGGCGAAATTTATGACATGTATTCGATGACAGCGGCGCATAAAACCTTACCGTTACCCAGCTATGTCAGAGTCACCAATACCAGCAATGGCAAAAGTGCCATTGTCCGGGTCAATGACCGCGGCCCGTTCCATGAAGGACGTATCATAGATCTCAGCATGGCAGCGGCCACCAAACTGGATGTGGTGGGTCACGGCACGGCGCCGGTCAAAATTGAGCTGCTGCAGATGCCCAAACCAGACTCTACTGCTGAATGGCAAAGCGCAAATCCCAAATGGTTCTTTGTGCAATTGGCAGCATTCAGTGATCTCAATAAAGCCCAACTCGCCGCTCAGAAGCTCAAATCAGAGTTCAACACCCAGGTTGATGTAAAAAAAGCCGAGTCCGCCGCCGTCTATCGGCTTCGCCTGGGTCCGTACCTCGACTCAGGTGAAGCCGAGACACAGAGAAATAAAGCCAGGGCGAGCCAATTCCCAGAAGCATTTGTCGTTTCTGAACAACGTGAGTTGAACTAATTTGTCAGGGCAAAGTCTGACAAAAGAATGTAAAAATTTCACAAGATCCCTCAATGAACCACTATTCCTCTGGTTGAGAACTGTTTAAACAAGCTCAATCTGATATAGTGGTTCCAATTTTTTGATATCCGTAACCCAAGTAACATATATCATGAATAAATCTGCTGCATTTTTTCGCTCTGTCGCTGTTTCAACCGCTTTACTGACTAGTCTTTCAGCGGCCGCGGCGCCCGCCGTTGTTCCAGAAGCCCCGCAGATAGCCGCTAAAGGTTATGTCCTGATGGATTACCATTCAGGCAAAATTCTGGCCGGGCAACAAGAATACGATAAGATTCCACCTGCAAGCCTGACTAAAATGATGACCAGTTATGTGATCGGTCAGGAAATCAAACGCGGTAACATCTCTATGGATGATACTGTTGTGATCAGCAAAAATGCCTGGGCAAAAAATTTCCCGGGTTCATCAAAAATGTTCATTGAAGTGGGCAGCGAAGTAAAAGTCGCTGACCTTAATCGCGGCATTATTATTCAGTCCGGCAATGATGCCTGTGTGGCCATGGCTGAACATGTCGCCGGTTCAGAAGACTCGTTCGTTGATCTGATGAATGGCTGGGCGAAATCGCTGGGCATGGATTCAACACACTTCGCCAATGTACACGGCCTGGACAACGACAAACTGTACACCACACCTTATGATATGGCCTTGCTGGCACAGGGTCTGATCCGTGATGTGCCGGATGAGTTTGCCATCTATAAAGAAAAATCATTCCGTTACAACGGCATTGAACAGTTTAACCGTAACAGCCTGCTGTGGGACAAAAGCCTGAATGTTGACGGCCTGAAAACCGGCCACACGGACAATGCGGGTTACAGCTTGGTTAGTACCGCCACTGAAGGTCAGATGCGCCTGATTGCGGTTGTGATGGGCACCAAAAGCGCCAATGCCCGTAAGGCTGAGAGTAAGAAGTTACTGAACTACGGTTTCCGCTTCTTCGAAACCGTTTCGCCGCATAAAGCGAACGAAACTTTTGTCACCGAAAAAGTCTGGATGGGCGACAACGATGAAGTCTCCCTGGGCGTCAATCAGGATACTTTCGTGACCTTGCCTCGCGGTTCCGCCAAAGATCTGAAAGCTAACTTTGTGCTGGAAAAAGAGTTAAAAGCGCCTATCCGTAAAGGCGACGTGGTAGGTAAACTTTACTACCGTCTGGGCGATGAAGACGTGGCTGAATACCCGCTTCTGGCGCTCAACGAAGTTAACGAAGGCAGTATTTTCAGCCGCTTAATTGACTACGTAGTCTTACTCTTTAAAGGCTGGCTAAGCTAAGTCACCGCTTTTGATAAAGGACAGCCTCGCTGTCCTTTTTCTTTTTGCCGCTGCGGCCTGCTTCCCAGCCCCTATGCTTGACTTGTGTTATGGACTGCGAGCCATTAATATGCTGCCCTAAATTGTGATATACCGCATACCTTCCTGGGAGTTCAGCATGCAACAGCAAGAACAGCCAAAACTTAAAGATTTACTCGAGTTCCCTTGTCAGTTTTCTTTCAAGGTAATGGGCTTTAACAAGCCTGAGCTGCCTGATTTGGTGGTGGAAGTTGTCCAGCGTCATGCGCCTGGCGATTATACCCCAACCGTTAAACCAAGCGGAAAAGGGACCTACAGTGCCGTGTCTATCACTATCACAGCGACCCATATTGAGCAGGTTGAAACCCTGTATAAAGAGCTGGGTGAAATCGACATTGTTCGTGTCGTGCTCTGATACCTGGTCCTACCGAGCAATTGGCGGCTGAAATTTTAGCCGCCACGATTTATAATGCACCATTATTGGTCTCGAATGGCTCTCAACTGAGACCGACAGACAACATGGGTGAAATGTGCAACGAAATCTCATTGTCCGCAATCTGGGCCTGACAGACTATTCTGTTACTTATGAGGCCATGCATCACTTTACCGCCAACCGTGATGACGACACTGTCGACGAAATCTGGCTGGTTGAGCACCTTCCCGTCTTTACACAGGGTCAGGCTGGCAAAGCTGAACACGTGCTCAATCCCGGCGACATCCCGATTTTTCAGAGTGACCGTGGCGGACAGGTGACCTATCATGGTCCCGGACAACAAATGATGTATCTGTTGATTGACCTGCGTCGCCATAAACTTGGCGTCCGCGAACTGGTCACGCACATTGAAAACACCGTAATCAACACGCTATCCCGCTTCGGTGTAGCATCCAACGCCCGTCCTGATGCACCTGGCGTGTATGTCGACGGTAAAAAAATCTGCTCACTCGGCCTACGTATCCGTCGCGGCTGTTCTTTTCATGGTCTGGCTCTTAATGTCGACATGGATTTAACACCTTTTCTGCGTATTAATCCCTGCGGTTATGCGGGTATGGAAATGACTCAGCTGGCCAGGCTAAATGGCCCTACAGAACTGGCTGACGTGCAACCTGTACTTGTCGATGAGTTAGTGAAACTGCTCGATTACCAGAGCATAGAGTGGACAACGGAAAGCAATTAATCATGAGCAAACCGATCGTAATTGAACCTGGTGTCAAATACCGTGACGCCGATAAAATGGCCCTGATTCCTGTACGTAACATGGAAGCAGAGGAAAAGCCTCGCGAAATGCTGCGTAAGCCAGAGTGGATGAAGATCAAGCTCCCGGCCGACACTCAGCGTATTCAGGAAATCAAAGCGGCGATGCGCAAGAACAACCTCCACTCCGTGTGTGAGGAAGCTTCTTGCCCTAACCTGGCAGAGTGTTTCAGTCACGGTACTGCGACCTTCATGATTCTGGGTGCTATCTGTACTCGTCGTTGTCCGTTCTGCGACGTGGCCCACGGCCGTCCTCTGCCTCCGAATGCCGAAGAGCCGGTACAGCTTTCTCAGACCATTGCCGACATGAAACTGCGCTATGTGGTTGTCACCTCGGTTGACCGTGATGATCTCCGTGATGGTGGTGCCCAACACTTTGCTGACTGTATCCGTGAGATTCGGGTGAAAAACCCTGACATCAAAATCGAAACTCTGGTACCCGACTTCCGTGGTCGTATGGATCATGCACTGGAGATCCTGCGCGATAACCCGCCGGATGTCTTCAACCACAACCTGGAAACCGCACCGCGCCTGTACCGCAAGGCCCGCCCGGGTGCCAACTACCAGTGGTCACTGGATCTGCTGAAAAAGTTTGGTGAGATGCATCCTGAAGTGCCGACCAAGTCAGGCCTGATGATGGGACTGGGTGAAACCAAAGAAGAAATTGTGGAAGTACTGAAAGATCTTCGCGCTCACGGTGTCACCATGCTGACACTGGGTCAGTACCTGGCACCAAGCCGACATCACCTGCCGGTTGAGCGTTATGTGCCGCCGTCAGAGTTTGATGAGCTGAAAGAAATCGCGCTGGAACTGGGCTTTACTCATGCTGCCTGTGGCCCGTTTGTTCGCTCTTCCTACCATGCCGATCTGCAGGCAAAAGGCGAAGTAGTGAAATAAAACGCGTGATAGCAGAGAATACCCTTTCTCTTATCCGTACATAAGAAAACGCTTCGGCAATCCTTTCAGATGCCGAAGCGTTTTTTTGTCGTTCTCGTTTTGTCAGTTAACTGTTGTCGCGATAAGAATCAGAAAAAAATTACTTCTGATTATCTTTGTCAATCACAGCGGCTAATACCGGAGCAATACTTTCTAATGCCTCGTCTGTGATCGGTTTTCCGTCTTCATCTGTCACTGTGATCGAAGTCCGGTTACCCAAATCCCCCAGCTGCAACTTATATTCGCGGTTTTCCAACTGCAGAGGCTGAATGCCTAAATCGACCCAGAAGCTGTCATCCGGGTTACGGAAGCTCACATCGATCGTGCCTTGTGAGCGATTACGCCCGTCGACAGTAAAGCCCAGGGTCTGCAACAGACTTGGCAGGCGTTCCCAGAACACGTTATAAGGCGCGCGGGCGATAATCACAGGCAAGCCGCTACGATCCTGGCCCATAGTGATTGGGATCTGCTTCACCAGCTCCTCGGCACGTAATCTTGCTTTCTCTCGCTCATAAGCATCGTACTTGGCCATCACCAGGTTGGTCATCAGAATGCTGTAACGCTCCTGATTAACCATACTGACAGGTTTCTCTACACCGGCTTCACGCCAGTCGAGCAGTTTGATGGTATACAGGTTCTGGTCGTTGGCACTGTCACGAGAAATCCGATAGCGACTGCTTATCTCAGTATCTTCATCTTCGTTGTTCCAGTTCACCCACCCGGTTTCAAGCGTCCGGGCCGTATTCACATCAAGAGCAATATTACGCTCAGTTGCCATACGTTTGGTCAGAGTCCACAACTCGTCCAGTTCAGCCGAATTCACTAACTGCAAACTAACGGTACCATCACTGTTGTGCACAGTTCTGGCACCAGGGATCAGGGCCAGAACTTGCTGAGGAGGGCGAATATCAACAGCCCTGCCAATCGCGCCCGGGTATTCTTTAGACGGTATCGCATACTCGTTCGACAGCGTCGCTGCTGAGCCGCTAGGGCTGTTCCAGCTGCTTAACGGCGCTGTTTCCAGATAATTAAAATCCTGGTTAGCCTGTCGGCGTCGCTCTGCACTGCCAGAACAGCCAGCCAAAGCAGCCACCATGACAGCTGTAACTGCCAGCCTGTAATTCACATTCATGTAGAGTTCTTACGTTCCTATGCGGTAGCCAGTGAAGGCAGCAGTTTCGCATCTTTCAACGCTTGCAACACCACAGGTTCAGCCTCTTTGCTCAGTGGCGTTAATGGCAAACGCAGTGTGCCGTGCTGAATCAGTCCAAGCTTTTGTGCTGCCCATTTCACCGGAATGGGATTGGACTCAACAAACAGGTGCTTGTGCAGCGGCATCAGTTTAGCATCAATGGCTTTCGCCTCGTCCAGTTCTCCTTTTAAGGCCAACTGGAACATAGTTGCCATATCTGGTGCTGCAATATTCGCCGTCACAGAAATCACGCCGTGACCGCCGCGTGCCACAAATTCCAGACCTGTTGCATCATCACCGCTGAATTGGAGGAAATCTTTGCCACAAAGTTCCCGTGTTTTTTCCACTCGGGCTAAATCACCTGTCGCATCTTTGACGCCGATAATGTTATCCAGCTTAGACAGGCGGGCAACCGTTTCAGGCAACATGTCTACCGACGTACGACCTGGTACGTTATACAGAATCTGAGGCAGATCGGTGGCTTCTGAAATCGCTTTAAAATGCTGATACAAACCTTCCTGAGTCGGTTTGTTGTAATACGGTGTGACGGTCAGGCAAGCTGCTACGCCCGTACCCGAGAATAGTTTGCTAAAAGTGATGGCTTCATGGGTGGCATTGGCGCCTGTACCGGCAATAACAGGGATACGTCCCTGAGCAAAATCGACTGTCTTCAGCACGACTTTGACGTGCTCTTCAACAGTGAGAGTCGCTGACTCACCTGTGGTACCAACAGCGACAATCGCGTCTGTACCCGCTGCAATATGATATTCAACCAAGGATTTCAGGCTGGCGTAATCAACTTCGCCGACTTCATCCAAGGGCGTAACTAGCGCTACCATGCTACCAGTAAACATGTCGATCTCCCTTTTTTATTGATTTCTCATGGTACTTTTCAGTGACAGTAAACACAAGCAAGTAGAATGTAAAATAGCTGTCATGGCTGGCCATATCCTGTTCGTTAATTCTGTCCTGTGATCCCCTGTCAAAAGTGGATTAAACCAGTGGCTTGCACCATTGCCAGCGAATTTAACAACAAAATATACCAATCATAACAATATCATCATTTGCGCAGGTAACTTCATGGCAGGAGATAAGTTGGCTGTGCTACCATGCAAACATAAAGGTCATCAATGTGAAACTGTATGGAACACTACCTCGTCATCACCGCAATCGGCTCAGATCGCCCGGGTATTACTGATGAAATTACCCGACATATCTCACTCAGCGGCTGCAATATTGAAGACAGCCGACTGGCTATTTTTGGCAGTGAATTTACCTTCATACTTTTACTGTCAGGAACGGCAGCATCGATAGCCAAGGTTGAAGCAACCCTGCCACTTCAGGCCCAGCAGTTTGATCTGCTGACCGTGATGAAAAGAACCACCAAGCACGAGCACCGCTTTTATCCCTATACCGCCGACTTCCACATTGAAGGCAATGATGCCCCGGGTCTGATAGAAAAGTTCACCCATTTCTGTGCCAGCCGCCAAATAGACATTTCAGCACTCAGTGCTCACTCCCAGGAAGAAGTAGGTAAAGGTGAAGAAGACCAGCTCACCTTACAGCTCAGTACTAATCTACCTGAAGGTTGCAATCTGATGTCTTTGCAGGAAGAATTTGAAGCCCTGTGCCAGACAGTGCAAGTCACTGGCACAGTGACATTTACCGGCCATTTACCCAAGTAACCTCCGAATGATAAGGAACGACACATGCAAACCTTGACTGCAGGTACTCCTGCGCCTGACTTCACTCTGCCAGATCAGAATGGTGCGCCTGTCAGCCTGAAAGACTTCAAAGGTAAAAAAGTACTCGCTTATTTTTATCCTAAGGCCATGACCCCGGGCTGCACCGTACAAGCCTGCGGATTACGCGACAGCAAATCGGAGCTGGATGCGCTGAACGTCGCTGTACTGGGTATCAGTATTGATCCGGTCAAACGCCTGCCTAAATTCATTGAGCGCGACAACCTGAACTTCACTCTGCTCTCTGATGAAGATCATGCTGTTGCCGAACAGTTTGGCGTATGGGGCGAGAAAAAGTTCATGGGCAAAGTGTACGATGGCCTGCACCGTATCAGCTTTCTGATTAACGAAGACGGTGTCATTGAACATGTCTTTAATAAGTTCAAAACCAAAGATCACCACGAAGTCGTGCTGGCTTATCTGAACGGTAACAGCTAGTCCTGCGGACACTCAGCAAAGGCCGTCAGCTCGGCCTTTGTGCTTTCAGCGTCATTGCCCTGAATTGGTCACTTTTCGGGCCCCGATAACCATGGCTATCCCTCCCAGAATCGCCATCGAAGCGACCAGCAATCGTAGTGTCACGGGCTCCGATAACATCAGCACACCACCGACAGCCGCCAGAACAGGCACGCTGAGCTGAACGGTAGCCGCTATCATTGCGCTCAGCGAAGGTAAGACAGTATACCAAATCGCATAACCGACGCCTGAGGCTAGCCCACCAGAAAGCACGGCATACCACACCCCGAGCACATCCAGCTCAGTTTTCCCCCATATCAACCAGCATGCCAGACCAAATGGCACAGCACGCAAAAAGTTCCCTGCCGTCGTCTGGAGCGGATCTGTAGCACCTTTACCTCGCAGGGTATAGGCTCCCCAAGCCACCCCCGCCATCAGCATCAGAACAGCTCCCTGCCAGGAAGGCGCTGACACCCCGGGTAACAAAAGTACCACCAGCCCTGCCAAGGCAAGTGTAAAACCAATCACTTGCAAGGAGGTCAGCCTTTCACCTTTGCTCAGCGCAACGGCCATCATGGTGATTTGCACCGCGGCAAACAGCAGTAATGCACCAGTCGCTGCTGTCAGACTGAGGTAAGCAAAAGAAAAGCCGGCTGCATAGATGAAGAGTGCCAGCGCAGACAGCCAGTTGCCGCCCACACTCGCTTTGTGTTTCTTACCTGAATGACGGTAAGCGTGAATGAGCCATAAAAACAGAGCCCCCGCCAGTAAACGAATCAGAGTAAAACTGGCGGGATCAATTGTCGTGTCAGACAAGGCCACCCGGTTAAGCAGTGAATTGGCAGCAAACGCCAGCATCGCCAGCCCGGTCAGCAGTAATATCTTCACGGATATATTCACGTAACTTCCCTGTGCGATGACTAGCTGTGCGCTGACTAGCTAAGTGATGGTTAATCGGTTTCTTCGCCATGATCTGTGGCCGGTAATGCATTCCAAACGGCCTTCACCAGTGTGGCTAACGGAATCGCAAAGAACACCCCCCAGAAGCCCCATAACCCGCCAAAGACCAGCACGGAAATAATGATAGCGACCGGATGGAGATTCACCGCTTCAGAAAAGAGGACAGGCACCAGCACATTACCATCCAGCGTCTGAATAATGCCGTAGGCCACCAGCAGCCACCAGAAGTCTGGCGTCAGCCCCCACTGGAACAGCCCGACCATAGCGACAGGCAAAGTCACCGCTGCCGCGCCTATATATGGAATCAATACCGAGAAACCCACCAGCACAGCCAGTAACAAGGCATAACGCAAATCAAGCAGCGCAAAAGTGATGTAACTGACAGTACCGACAATAAAAATTTCAGTGACCTTACCGCGGATATAATTCGAAATCTGCTGGTTCATTTCAGCGCCGACCTTACTGGCCAGGCGACGGTTGCGAGGCAGTATGCGGCTGAAAGCACTGAGCATCTCATCCTTGTCTTTCAGCAAGAAAAAGACCAGTAAGGGCACCAAAATCAGATAGACAGCCAGTGTCGCCAGGCTCAACAACGATGCCACTGAGCCTTTCAGAGCACTCTCGCCCATACCCAGCACTTTTGCGCGAAGGCTGGTCATCACAGTCGTTATCTGCTCCGGCTGAACCAGTTCAGGGTATCGCTCTGGCAGGCTGGACACATAATGCTGCAGATCGTTAAACATACTCGGCATATCAGAAAGCAAATTACTGATCTGATGCCAAATAACAGGAATCAACACGAAAACGGCCATCACCATTAACCCGGCGAACAGCAATATGACCAGAGTGACGGCCAGCGTTCGTGGCACTTTCATCCGGGTCAGATACATCACCGGCCATTCCAGTAAGTAAGCGAGCACTATTGCAGCAAGCAAAGGCGCGATGAGGTTGCCGAAAAAATAGATGGTGATGAAGCCCACCAAGAGGATCGCCACCAAACTGACCGCGTGGGGGTCAGAAAATCTGCGCTGATACCAGCGACTAATCATTTCGAGCATATGAGCGTCACAACCTTCTAGTAACGGTAATCACAAGTAACTGTGGGTTATCTGATTGAATATGAACCTGAAACCCATGATTCAACAAATAGCGTGGTATATCTTTTCTTGAGCCGGCATCACAGATATGTATCTCCAACGGCTGCCCGGCTTTGAGCAGACGGCAAGTGCGCTTTGCCGTCAGTAAGGCCAGCGGGCAACGGGTATCGGTTAAATCCAGCTTAGGTATTTCCATTCTCAGGCACAGGCGGTTATTATCCAACAAGTTATTGTAAATAACATTATGACGACAAGAAAGAAACACCCTGGAGCTTTTGTTGTCATACCTGTAAGCGCGCAGATTGATTAACTGCAAATCCCGCAGCAACCGGAATATCAACATACGAATGAAGATGATCACCTTTTCTAAGCTTCGATTTGTCAAAAAGCCAGTTTGTTTGCTGCTGTGTGCTCTGCTTAGCACAGTGCCAGTGAGCTGGGCTGAGGCTTCTTTGGAAGATCTGCCCGAGATCGGAACAACGGCCGCCGCGACACTGACCATCGAAAAAGAGCTGGAGTACGGTGATGCTTATATGCGCTTGCTGCGAGCCAGTAAACCTATCATTAATGACCCTTTACTGTCCGAATATGTCAAAGATCTGGGGCACAGATTAGTGGCCAATGCGCAGGATGTGCGCACTCCGTTTGAGTTTTTTCTGATTCAGAACCGGGAAGTGAACGCCTTTGCTTTTTTTGGCGGCCACGTTGCCCTGCACAGCGGACTGTTCTTGCATGCCCAAAGTGAAAGTGAGCTGGCCTCTGTAATGGCGCACGAAATTGCCCACATCACTCAGCGCCATCTGGCCAGAAGCATGGAAGATCAAGCCAAGAAATCACCTGCCACTATGGCTGCTCTGATTGGCTCACTCATGCTGGCGATTGCCTCACCGGAAGCAGGTATTGCTGCCATGCAGGCGACCACCGCCGCCTCAGTGCAAGGCCAGATAAACTATACTCGCAGCAATGAGATGGAAGCAGACCGCATTGGCATTGCGACCTTAGCCAAAGCCGGGTTTGATGTTCAGGCTATGCCGGGCTTTTTTGGCCGTTTAGCCGACCAGTACCGATACGCCAGTACGCCACCTGCTATGTTGCTGACTCACCCATTACCGGAATCCCGTATTGCTGATACCCGAAGCCGCGCTGCTCAGTATCCGCCTCGCCGTGTAGCCGTTTCGGAAAACTATCTGCTGGCTCAGGCCAGAATCATCGCGCGATATGCCAATCTGGACAGCCGAAATGCGCTGGACTGGTTCAACCGCAAAGGAAAAGAAGCACGCGGCGCCACCCTGATGGCAGTAAATTACGGCAAGGCTGTAGTGTATATGGACAGCGGAAAATATGACCAGGCACGTGAATTGCTGATGCCACTGCTGCAGGCCGAGCCAGGTAACCGTTTCTTTATTGATTCTGCAACCGATTTAGATTTGTTCCAGAAACGCTATGACAGTGCCATTAACCGGTTACAGCACGCGCTTAAGTCCAACCCGGAAAATGCCGTCCTCAGGCTCAACCTGGCCCACGCCCTCCTTGAAGCAGGCCGGGCGAAAGACAGCCTGTCGCTGTTAAGCCGCTTTACCTATGATAATCCAGCCGATATCAACGGCTGGGGGATGCTGGCCGAGGCTTATGCCGGCATCGGACGCAGAGACGGTGAGCTGGCAGCACGTGCGGAAGTAATGGCATTACGCGGCGACTGGGAAAAAGCGATCCAGAATTATATTCAGGCCAGCCAGATAGTCGATGTCGGCTCGCTGGATCAGGCCAGATATGACGCACGCATCGATCAGCTGCGTCTGGCACGAGCCAGATTTGCCGATCTCTGATCAAAGCGGCACGTCACCTTAATATCCGTTATTTAGCCCGCTGATTCTGGCGGGCTTTACCTTAACAACTTTACCTAACAATTAGATACCGACAATCCGGGAGCTATTATGTCTGTCACTATTTATCACAATCCACGCTGCTCAAAAAGCCGGGAAACTTTAAACCTGCTTGAAAGCAAAGGCATCCAGCCAGACATTATTAAGTATCTGGAAGAGACGCCTTCCGCTGAGCAATTAGCCGAGCTGCAGCGAAAGCTGGGATTTGACTCTGCCCGCCAGATGATGCGCACCAAAGAAGACATCTACAAAGAACTGAATCTGGCCGACGACTCAGTCTCTGAGCAGGCGCTGCGTGACGCTATGGTTGCCCACCCCAAACTGATTGAGCGCCCTATCGTGGTCAAAGGTGACAAAGCGGCGCTTGGCCGTCCGCCTGCGCAAGTACTGGATATCCTCTGATGCTGCCCATTCTGGTGCTCTACTATAGCCGCCATGGCAGCACCCGCCAGCTCGCCAGACAGATAGCCCGCGGCATTGGCCAGATTGATGGATGTGAGGCGGTACTGCGTACCGTCCCTGAGATACGTGCAAACGGCGAGCTGGAAAACGCTCAGGACAACGGCGATCCCTTTGTGACTGTCGCTGATCTGGAGCAGTGCCAGGGGCTGGCCCTGGGCAGCCCTGTTCGCTTTGGCAATATGGCCGCGCCACTGAAACACTTCATCGACAGTACCAGTGCGCAATGGCTCTCGGGCAGCCTGATTGGCAAACCTGCCTGCGTGTTTACCGCATCGTCTTCAATGCATGGCGGACAGGAGACAACACTGCAGTCCATGCTGTTACCGCTTCTGCATCACGGCATGCTGGTATTAGGACTGCCTTACTCCGAACCACTGCTGCATACCACCCAGTCTGGCGGTACTCCCTATGGTGCCTCACACCTCAATCAAAACGACGGACTGACACCAGATGAAGCCGCTCTGGCGCAAGCGTTAGGCAAAAGGCTGGCACAAACGGCCAGGCAATTACATCAATAAGTATTATCCAGTCGCACCTGCGCAGTTTTAGGATACGGATACCAATATGAAACCGATGAGCCCTTCAACACAGAAATTACGCTACTTCGCACTGACAGCCAACCTGTCTCTGCTACTGTGGGTTTTTCTGTGGCAGAGCGTGATTTCGCCCCACCCGCACCTGAACAACTATGTGGTTGCCGGGATGTGGATACTGCCTTTGCTGCTGCCTCTCAAAGGAATGCTGCAAGGTAAGCCTTACACCCACGCCTGGGCAAACTTCATTCTGATGTTCTATTTTCTGCATGCCCTGACGCTGCTTTGGATTGACGGCGGAGAGCGCTGGCTGGCCTTGATTGAACTCGGACTGGCCACCGCGGCTTTTTTCGCCAACATTCTGTTTGCACGGACACGGAGCCGGGAATTGGGCAACAAGCTTAAAAAACTGTCTCAGGTTGAGCGGGAAGAGCGGGAAGCCCACGGCGATAAGTAAAGACAATGAGATGAAAAAAGCCCCCGGCACTCAGCCTGGGGGCTTTTTTACGATAATTTTCTGCAATAGTATCAGGCGTTTGGGTTCCAGTAATACAAACCGATGCTGGATGTTGCAGCCTGAGTGCCAGACACATCCAGCTGAGACAAGGGCTCAGACGCCGATCCTTCTCTGGAGGTCGGCACTATCATACCTTCCTGCTTCGCTGGAGTTGTATCCTCTGCGGATTGATTATCAAAGGCGACATCACGCACCAGCGACGCAGCCGGCTGTGCCTGAATCCTGGGTTCCATACTCAACTCGCGGGCAAACACCTGTTCGTTGCTCAACAGCTGAATCGCAAAGCGGACCTTATCACCCTGCAAATGGCTGGCATTCACAGAGGCCACTGAGCTGAGATCTTTCAGCAGTTTCTCAAGCTGAAAAAAGTCTTCAACCCGGCGCACATTAGCCACGTCAATGGCAAAACCGCCTTCGGTGGCACCACCCAGCTGCACGGCATAGCGTGATGCCAGATTGTCGGCAACCTGATCCATCATCGCCGTAATGGCCGCCACACTGTCTCCACTGTTACGCCCCTCGAGTGATGCTGAGTTGCCATCCAGCATGGCTGCCGGTGAACTCGGATACAGTTGCCAGGCCAGCTGCATGCTGTCGCTGCGACGCTGAACACGCGCAATCAGTACTGCATCGGGCTGATAACGAGTGCTGGCATTCGCAATTGGCTGCGAAAATCCGCCCCACAAATCCGGCACACTGATAGCGGTCACGTCCTGAAAATCACCGATGGGCAGCAGCACTGGCACACCACGGTGCGCCGCCGCCAGGTTCAGACTAGCTTGCAGGCTATTACCGGACTGATCCCACACTATCGCGCGATCACGATTAGCCTCTTCCACCAGCCAGACAAGCACAGTGGGTCGTTGCTCGGACCAAAACGTGGCACTGGCCTGAGTCAGCAGTGTACGGATTTTCTCGCTGTCAAAACTGATTTCCAGCACCGGCTGTCCCTGCTCATTGCCGTAACCCAGCTGGCTGACATAAGAGCTGCTGTTTTCCAGCGCTTTCCGGATAACGTCATTGCTGACGATGTCTCGCTGCCCGGACACTTTCACCAGCACTTGTTGTAAGGCGGCAACCCGTGCGGTTCGCTCCGTTTGCCGGTCGGAATCAGGCAGAGGCACCTGCGCCTGATATAAAGTATTCACTGTAGCCGCCTGCAGCGGCAAAGCCATGAGCGCTACAAGAAAAAAAGCAACACGCCACATAAATCACTCGTCGAATATCATTGTAAATAAAGGATGAGAATCATCCTGTTGTGAGAGTTATGACTGCAGTGAGCCATAACCTGACGTCAGCAAATTGACAGGGCTCACTATACCTTAGCTAGCGACAAATGACGTTATTTACCATAAAAAAATACCAAAACCGGGGACAAGTTAGCTTTCTTTCTTCAGACAGATTAACCTTGCATCAGAGGTTCTCGTCCTGAACAAACTTACTACGCGTATCGCAAGATGAAATCATAGACAGTCCGCCAGCTTTAGCCTTTCACGCCACACTAATAACAAGACTATAAAATTAATATTCAGGATCATTGGGGAAACGTTTGCGCTTGTGCTAGCATTGCGCGATTTTTTTATACCAAGGGAGATTCGTGACAATGATGCAGATATTACAAGGTGTGCAGATGCTTTTTGTAGCATTTGGTGCGCTGGTTCTGGTGCCGCTTTTAACCGGACTGGATCCCAACGTCGCGCTGTTCGGCGCCGGTATCGGCACCTTACTTTTCCAGGTCATCACCAAACGCAGTGTCCCCATCTTCCTTGCTTCCTCTTTTGCTTTCATCGCTCCCATCCTTTACGGCGTCCAAACCTGGGGGATCCCTGCGACACTCGGTGGCCTGATGATGGCCGGGGTGATCTACCTGATCATGGCCAGTGTGATTAAAGTCCGCGGGGTCGGCATTATCCATAAACTGCTTCCGCCTGTGGTGGTCGGCCCCGTCATCATGGTGATCGGGTTAGGGCTGGCACCTGCGGCAGTCAACATGGCGCTGGGAAAAAGTGGTGATGGCGCCATCCAGATTGTAAACGGCGATGTGGCTTTGTGGATTGCCAGTATCTCGCTGCTCGTGACTATTCTGGTCAGCGTACTCGCCAAAGGCATTTTCAAGCTCGTGCCTATCATCTCAGGTATTCTGGCCGGTTATGCCACCAGCCTGGCATTCGGTGTGGTCGATTTCACACCGGTACAGCAAGCAAGCTGGCTGGCCATGCCGAATTTCACCATGCCAGAATTCAATATCAATGCCATTCTGTTCATGATCCCTGTGGCGATTGCCCCGGCTGTTGAACACGTCGGTGACATGCTGGCCATTTCGAATGTGACGGGCAAAGACTATCTCAAAAAACCGGGTCTGCACCGCACCATGGCCGGTGACGGCGTGGCAACCATTGCCGCATCCATGTTTGGCGCGCCGCCTAATACCACTTATTCAGAAGTCACAGGTGCCGTTATGCTAACCAAAGCATTCAACCCGGCCATCATGACCTGGAGCGCTGTCACTGCCATCATTCTGGCTTTTGTCGGTAAGCTGGGCGCCACACTGCAAACCATACCTGTGCCGGTGATGGGAGGTATCATGATTTTGCTGTTCGGCTCTATCGCGACAGTAGGGCTGAATACTCTGATTAAGCATCAGGTCGATCTGCACAAATCACGCAATCTGGTGATTGTGGCTGTGACTCTGGTGTTCGGTATTGGCGGTATGGCGTTTGGCATTGGCGAATTCAGCCTGCAGGGCATCAGCTTGTGCGGTATCGTTGCCATTGTCCTGAACCTGGTGCTGCCGAAAGACTTGGGTGAAAGCAAAGTGGTGGATAATGCACAAATGGGTTCTAACGACGTCTGATCCCATTATTCTGAGCCAATAGACAGAGTCAAAAAAACCGGCGAACTGCCGGTTTTTTTATGCGCGTTAACTGCTGTTACTTAGTGCCAAAGATTTTGTCACCGGCATCACCCAGACCTGGGACGATATAGCCTTTGTCGTTCAGCTTCTGATCGATAGCCGCTGTGTACAGCTCTACATCCGGGTGCGCTTTCTCAAGAGCCGCAATGCCCTCAGGCGCTGCCACCAGCACCAGCACTTTAATGGCATTACAGCCGTGCTCTTTCAGCAAATCAATAGTGGCAATCATAGAACCACCGGTCGCCAGCATAGGATCAACCACCAGCGCCATACGCTCATCAATGTTTGATGCCAGCTTATGGAAATAAGGCACAGGCTCCAGCGTTTCCTCATCACGATAAATACCGACAGTACTGATGCGGGCACTTGGCATATGTTCCAGCACACCGTCCATCATACCCAGGCCGGCACGCAGAATCGGCACCACTGTCACTTTCTTACCTTTGATTTGATCAACCTCAACCGGGCCATTCCAACCTTCAATGGTAATTGTCTCTGTTTCGAAGTCAGACGTCGCTTCATAAGTCAGCAGGCTTCCCACCTCAGTCGCCAGCTCGCGGAACCGCTTGGTGCTGATGTCGGCTTCACGCATCAGGCCAATTTTATGCTTCACCAGCGGGTGTTTTACCTCAACGACTTTCATCTTGGACTCCTACACAACAAAATTTCAAAAAAATCGATCTATTATACACTAGTCCATAGTCTTACAGGTAGGGAATAGCAGCTTATCTGCTTAGCATTCCCCCACCAGGAATATTTGACGCAAACGTTTTCCTTTCCGCCCTGACTGCTGTTATCATACTGCGGATTTTGCGATTTAACCGGTGAGGATCTGTTGTGAGCGGTAATCATTCTTCTCTTAGTTACAAAGATGCAGGTGTCGATATTGATGCAGGGAATGCCTTGGTTGATCGAATCAAAGGTGTAGTCAAACGCACAACTCGTCCTGAAGTCATGGGTGGTCTGGGTGGATTTGGCGCCCTGTGCTCACTGCCGACCAAGTACAAAGAACCTGTACTTGTTTCTGGCACAGACGGGGTAGGAACCAAGCTGCGTCTGGCGATGGATCTGAAAAAGCACGACACCATTGGTATCGACCTGGTCGCCATGTGTGTGAACGATCTGATCGTACAGGGTGCAGAACCACTGTTTTTCCTCGACTACTATGCAACGGGCAAGCTGGACGTAGACACAGCAGCAAGCGTAGTGAGCGGTATCGGTGAAGGTTGTGTACAGTCTGGCTGTGCATTGATCGGTGGTGAAACGGCAGAAATGCCGGGCATGTACCATGGTGAAGATTACGACGTAGCCGGATTTTGTGTCGGTGTCGTGGAAAAGTCTGAGATCATCGATGGCACCAAAGTGAAAGCAGGCGATGCACTGATTGCCGTCGCATCCAGTGGCCCGCACTCAAACGGCTATTCTCTGATCCGTAAAATCCTTGAAGTGTCTCAAGCCGATCTGACTCAGGATCTGGAAGGTAAACCTTTAGCTGACCACCTGCTGGAGCCAACCCGCATTTACGTGAAATCCGTACTGAAGATGATGGAAAGCTGCGAACTGCACGCCATCTCTCACATTACCGGTGGCGGTTTCTGGGAGAACATCCCACGCGTACTGCCACAAGGTACAAAAGCGATCATTGATGGCAAAAGCTGGGAATGGCCGGCTGTATTCAACTGGCTGCAAACCGCAGGCAATGTGGAAACGCATGAAATGTACCGTACCTTTAACTGTGGTGTTGGCCTGGTCATTGCCCTGCCTCAGACACAGGCGGAGCAAGCTGTTGCCCTGCTCAACGCTGAAGGTGAGAGTGCCTGGCTGCTGGGAACCATTGCGGATGCTGCCGAGGGTGAAGCCCAGGTGGAGATTCGCTAAACAATGAAAAACATTGTTGTCCTCATATCAGGCAGCGGCTCTAATTTACAGGCCATCATAGATGCCTGTGAAAACGGCGTGATAGATAACGGCCGCATTGCAGCCGTTATCTCCAATAAATCGGACGCCTACGGGTTGGAGCGTGCGCGACTGGCCGGTATTGCGACGGCCCATCTCGCTGCAAAAGATTACGCCGACCGCGACAGCTTTGATCGCGCGCTGGCAGATCTCATCGATGGGTATCAGCCGGACTTAGTGGTGCTGGCTGGCTACATGCGTATCCTGAGTGGCGACTTTGTCAGTCACTACCATGGCCGTATGCTGAACATCCACCCCTCCCTGCTGCCTAAGTATACCGGTCTGCACACTCACCAGCGTGCGCTGGATGCCGGCGATCAGGAACACGGCACCAGTGTGCACTTTGTCACGGAAGAGTTAGACGGTGGCCCGGTTATTCTGCAAGCCAAAGTGCCGATTTTTTCAGATGATACGGCTGAAGATGTTATGGCGCGGGTTCAGCAGCAAGAGCACAGAATTTACCCATTGGTGTGTCAGTGGTTCCTGCAAGGACGAGTGATCATGCAAGATGATGCTGCCTTGTTGGACGGCAAACGTCTGCCACAACAGGGTTACGCCTCAGAAGAGTGATCTTTCAGGTGCTGAATACAAGAATGCGGCTATAAAGCCGCATTTTTTATATCCAGAAAACAAGGTTAAGTTAGTGACGGCGGAGGATCTTCCGGTACGTCCAGCACGCGCTTATTGATCAATTCGCCATAATGGAATACCGCAAATTCGCCCGTTGCCATTTTGTGCCAGCGCTCATCATTAGTCAGCGGCTGAGTCGCAATCACAGTCACCACATCATTCGGTGTGGTCTCTTTCTGAAAATCAATGGTGACATCTTCATCAATCAGCGAAGCTTTGCCAAAAGGTGCCCGCCGGGTGATCCAGTGCAGGTTATTAGTACAATAAGCCAGTACAAACTCACCATCACTGAGCAGCATGTTATATACACCGAGCTTCCTCAGCTCATCGCAACACTCAGCCACCACCTCAAAAATCTGGCTCCAGTCATCCGGTGGCTGAGGAAATTTGCTGTCAATCTGATTCATCAACCAGCAAAAGGCAATTTCACTGTCTGTATCTCCGACTGACTGATAGCGCCCCGCTTCCAGGGTTTCATACCCTGTCAGCTGGCCATTATGTGCGAAGGTCCAATAGCGTCCCCATAGCTCACGGGTAAAGGGATGGGTATTTTCCAGACACACCCCACCCCGGTTCGCCTGTCTGATATGGCTGATCACTGCACAGCTTTTAATCGGATACTGTTGCACCAACTCAGCAATTTTAGAATGGCAACTGGGTTTGGGATCTTTGAATGTACGAAACCCTTTACCCTCATAGAAGGTAATGCCCCAGCCGTCTGCGTGCGGGCCTGTGCGCCCACCACGTTGCATCAGACCGGTGAAACTGAAACAAATATCAGTAGGTACGTTGGCACTCATGCCAAGCAATTCACACATGTTTCCTTTTCCCTCAGTCAGGTTGCCGAATTACTCGGCCCCTTCCATTTCCTTTTCAACCAGCATGATAAGAATATGGATGATCTTAATGTGAATTTCCTGAATACGATCAGCATAACCAAAATGCGGCACACGAATTTCCACATCCGCAATACCGGCCATTTTGCCGCCGTCTTTGCCTGTCAGTGCAATCACTTTCATGCCTTTCGCTTTTGCCGCTTCTATGGCCTTCAAAATATTCGCTGAATTACCGGACGTTGACAAACCAAACAGTACATCGCCTTTCGCACCAACCGCTTCCAGGTAACGGGAAAACACATATTCATAACCAAAGTCGTTACTGACACAAGACAGATGGCTGGGATCAGAGATCGCAATGCCCGGATAGCCAGGACGGTTATCCCGGTAGCGGCCCGTCAGCTCTTCGGCAAAGTGCATCGCATCACAGTGCGAGCCGCCGTTGCCGCAGGACAAAACCTTACCGCCTTGTTTGAAAGAATCTGCCAGCAGCTTTGCGGCAGCCTGAATATCCGCCAGATTTTTTTCATCGCTGATGAATCGGTTCAGTACGTCCGCCGCTTCAGTCAGTTCGGCACGAATGAGATCTTGGTACATAGGCTTTTCTCTGTGATTTGTTGTGTAAAGCAAGGAATTCCCTGCCGGATATGCCCTGACAGGCAGTTTACCCACAAACACTAGGAAGTGTCGACTGACCGGGCAGCAATTGCAGTGATTTTCCCCTCATATCAGCGTCCCGGCGAACAGGGAAACCGATTTCCTGCCACTTTTTCCGCCTTTTTGTCGCCCCTGTCCTCCAATGGCGATGAGAACCTACTCAGCAAAATCAAAAAAAGATTTTTACATTTCGCTAAAGATTAACTTACAATCAAATCAAGTGGTATGACCTCTTACCCGAATACAAAACTCATTAAAAATACCCTAAGGGAATATCTCTAATAAGGAGAAGAAACAATGGCTACACTCGTGTACCTGCTGGGGTTGTTGGGGATAACCGGAGTGCTCGCTTATCACAGAGCCAGCCTCAGAACCTTCACCCTTGTTTTCGCCGTAGCGCTTGCTGTTGGTACTGTGCTGGATATCACCGGCGAATACAGCTGGCTGGCTTTCCTGATTATTGCATTGCCGCTGAATCTGCAGGCAATCCGTCAGAAATTACTCAGCAAACCGGCACTGAAAGCCTTCAAAGGCGTGATGCCGGAAATGTCGCGGACGGAAAAAGAAGCGATCGACGCCGGCACTGTCTGGTGGGAAGCGGATCTGTTCCGCGGTGCGCCGGACTGGAACAAGCTGCATGATATTCCTGCGCCACGCCTGAGTGCAGAAGAGAAAGCTTTCCTGGAAGGCCCGGTCAATGAAGTCTGCCGTATGGTCAATGACTTTGAAGTCACTCATGATATGGCCGATCTCCCTCCGGAAGTCTGGCAGTACCTGAAAGACAAGAAATTCTTTGCCATGATCATCAAGAAAGAGTTCGGTGGTCTGGAGTTTTCGGCTTATGCGCAATCACTGGTGCTGCAAAAGCTGTCCAGTGTGTCTATGGTGATGTCATCTACCGTTGGCGTGCCTAACTCATTAGGTCCGGGTGAGCTGCTGCAACACTACGGTACAGAAGAGCAGAAAAACCACTACCTTCCTCGCCTCGCGGCAGGTAAAGAAATTCCCTGTTTTGCTCTGACCAGTCCTGAGGCAGGCTCTGACGCCGGCGCGATTCCAGATTTCGGTATTGTCAAAAAAGGCCAGTGGCAGGGCGAAGAAATCCTGGGTATGGAGCTGACCTGGAACAAGCGTTATATCACGCTGGCTCCCGTGGCCACGGTTCTGGGTCTGGCTTTCAAGCTGTACGATCCAGAGCATTTGATGGGCGATGAAGAAGAGCTGGGTATCACCTGTGCTCTGATCCCGACGCATTTAGACGGCGTGAAGATAGGTCGCCGCCACTTCCCACTCAACGTGCCGTTCCAGAATGGTCCGACTCAGGGCGATAAAATCTTCGTTCCGCTGAGCTACATCATTGGTGGTCAGGAAATGGCAGGGCAAGGCTGGCGTATGCTGGTGGAATGCCTGTCGGTTGGCCGCGGTATCACACTGCCATCAAACACCACAGGTGGCCTGAAAACAACAGCCCTGGCAACCGGCGCCTACTCACGTATCCGTCGCCAGTTCAAGCTGCCTATCGGTAAGATGGAAGGTATTGAAGAGCCGCTGGCACGTATTGCCGGTAATGCTTATGTGCTGGACGCTGCCAGCAGCCTGACTGTCTCCGGTATTGATCTCGGTGAAAAGCCGTCGGTTATTTCTGCCATCGTGAAATACCACTGTACTCACCGCAGCCAGCGCGGAATCATAGACGCGATGGACATCATCGGCGGTAAAGGCATCTGCCTGGGTCCAAGTAACTTCCTGGCGCGTGGCTATCAGGGGGCACCTATCGCGATCACTGTGGAAGGCGCCAATATCCTGACCCGCTCCATGATTATTTATGGTCAGGGTGCCATTCGCTGTCATCCCTATGTGCTGACAGAAATGAATGCCGCCTACAACGAAGACCAGCGTCAGGCACTGATCGACTTTGACGATGCGCTGTTTGGGCATGTTGGCTTTGTGATCAGTAATTTGATGCGCTCATTCTGGCTGGGCCTGACCGACGGTCGCGGATCTTCTTCGCCGCGTAAAGACGCCACTAAACGTTATTACCAGCAATTGAACCGCTACAGTGCCAACATGGCTTTGCTGTCTGATATGTCCATGGCTGTTCTGGGTGGCTCACTGAAGCGTAAAGAACGCCTGTCGGCGCGTCTGGGTGATATCCTGAGCCAGCTGTATCTGGCTTCTGCAACCCTGAAACGTTATGCCGATGACGGCAGTAAGCAAGAAGATCTGCCGCTGGTTCACTGGGGCCTGCAGGATGCGCTGTATCAGACCGAGCAAGCCATCGACCAGTTCCTGCGCAACTTCCCTAACCGTGCCGTTGCCGGGCTGCTACGCGTGCTGATCTTGCCACGTGGTCTGTCTCGTGTTCAACCTAGCGACAAACTGGATCACAAGCTGGCCGTCATGCTGCAAACACCAAGTGAAACCCGTGACCGGTTAGGCCGCGGCCAGTTCCTTGAAGCCATTGAGACTAACCCCGTGGGTATGATGGAAGAAGCGCTGAAAGACATTCTGGCTGCTGAGCCTTTATACGACCGGGTGTGCCAGGCTGCAGGTAAAAAACTGCCGTTCATGCAGCTGGATAAAGTGGCCGACACCGGCCTGGAGTTGAAAGCTATCAACGAAGATGAAGCTGAGCTGCTACGACGTGCTGAAACTGGTCGTCTGCGCACTATCAATGTGGATGACTTCGACCCCCAGCGTTTAGTCGCAGGCATGGCCGATACGCAGAAAAACATTGAAAATGCTGCGTAACTATTTGCTTACGTATCTGCCTGCTTGCGTAAACACATCTGCTTGTTGAAAGCACAAACAATCACCACCGCCATAGGCGGTGGTTTAGGGGTGACAACCAAAAGGGAAGCATTGCGCTTCCCTTTTTCTTTTCATCTGATTCACTGGCCTGATTAGTATAAAGCCGAGTTCAGGATTCACCGCACCTTTACGCGGCTAGACTTTGACATCCGGTGGTATTTCCAATTTAGGCGCTTCCGGTTCTGCAGCAACCGGTTTTGTTCGCCTTTTTCTCAGCATCACAAAGACAAGCGCCATCAATACCATCACACCGTTACCCGCCAGAATCACCTTCCATGCCTGACTGCGGGCGGCCAGTTGTTCCTCAAGTCGCTGTTTTTCAGCTTCAAGTCTGGCTTTTTCTTCTTGTCGGGCACGGTACTCTGCCAGGTTCTTATCTAATTGCAGAACTGACGTAATGGCAAAATGACTTTTCTCTAACGGGAAAACCAAAGGCCGCTTTTGATAAGTATCCGTAGCATACACCCACCCAGACCAGGCATAGCTTCCAGGCTGTTGCAGGTTAGGAACGGTAACGTCCACATTGGTTGTCTCTGGCTGAGACTGTTCCTGGCTGATAGTCACGCTGCCATCCGGTGCATCCTGCTCAACATGCACCGACACAGAGCCCGGCTCAATCATGCCTTCATCAGAGGTCACCACCAACTTATGGGAATCTTCCTGCGCTCTCGCCTGAATGAAGGTGGATAATACCGGTGGCGGGTAAACCATGACCTGCTGCTCATGAGTACGGAGAAAAATACCATTGCCAGAGGTGATATTCACCCGGTATCGCCCCGGCTGGATATGTACCGGCAGGGCGACGGTAAACACACCGTCGCCGGGGGCTTCATCAAGATTCAGCCCATCATCGGCAAACTCGCCCAATGACAGAGGGGTGGGCAAAGCATCTTCAGATTGCGTTTCAGGCTCGTCCACATATTCAAAGAAGTTCACCGACATCTTGACGCTGTCGAGAAAATCCCGGTCAGTGAGCAACTCACCATCTTGTGTCAGGCGAGCAGTGAATTTGTAAGATTCGCTCTGATATAATCTTTCCGGCAACGGTGCCACATCCAGCTTCAGGTTTGAAAGCACCTTGACCTGATTCTTATCACTGACCCGGCCAACCGCCTGCCAGGGGCCCGGCATCGGGTTTTCAATCGTAATGATGTCTCTGCCCGGTTCTTCGTGCCAGGCGACATTATCCGGATGCCGCCACGGATAGTATTTCTGCCCGTCCGGCCTGACCAAGACCACATTCTGGTTCTCGGATTCTCTTTCTACCACGAAGGCCACTTGCTTGATGGTAGGATCAACCCGGAATCGGTTGTCCAGCCAGGACGCAGCCTGCACGCTTTGCGTACCAAGCAGCACCGGGATCAATGTAGACAGTAACGCTAGCCTTCGCATGCTTCTCCTATCGACGCCAGAGTGTGACGTCACCTTTTTTCTCGATGATATCTAAACGCGCTTCATGCGCTTCTAGTTCATCGGCAGAAGCACGGATAATCTTTAATGTTTTCCTTCCCGAGGCAAGACGACGTATCCCGCTTTCTGCACCGCTGTCACTTTCTTCACCGGCGGCATTTAATGCCAGTGAGGTCTGCCCGCCCGTCATCATCAGATAAACATCGGCCAGGATCTCAGCATCGAGCAAAGCGCCATGCAGCGTACGGTGGGAGTTATCAATACCGTAGCGCGAACAAAGTATGTCCAGATTGTTGCGTTTACCCGGGAAGATTTTCTTCGCCATGTCCAGGGTATCGGTCACCGAGCAAAAGTCGGTGGTTTTTCCGATAGAAGGATCCAGCTTCCTGAATTCATAATCCATGAAGCCGATATCGAAGGGGGCGTTATGTGCGACCAGCTCAGCACCGCGGATAAAATCCATGAACTCGTGATGGATGTCAGCATAAGACGGCTTATCGCGCAGAAAATCATCCGTAATACCATGAACGGCAACGGCTTCTGGATCAATCGGCCGATCCGGTTTGATGTAGACGTGAAAAGTCCGTCCGGTGAATTTTCGGTTAACGATTTCCACAGCACCGATTTCAACGATGCGATGCCCTTCATAGTGAGGGCCGGTCATATTCATACCTGTGGTTTCGGTATCAAATACAATTATGCGTTCATTGGTGGCTTTCATAGTATCGGTTATGTCAGACTAGAGTTTTAATAAAGATGAATACTACCAAAGATGACCAAGCAGGTAGAGATTTTCACCGACGGTTCTTGCCTCGGCAACCCAGGTCCAGGCGGCTATGGCACAATTTTACGTTATAAAGGCCATGTCAAAGAGCTCAATGATGGCTTCTTCATGACCACCAATAATCGCATGGAATTGTTAGCAGCCATAGTCGGACTGGCCAGCCTCAAAGAGTCTTGCGACGTTGATTTGACCACTGATAGCCAATATGTGCGTCAGGGTATCACACAGTGGATCCACAACTGGAAAAAGCGCGGCTGGAAAACGGCAGATAAAAAACCGGTCAAAAATGCTGATCTGTGGCAGCAGTTGGAACAGGAAACGCAACGCCATCAAGTGCGCTGGCACTGGGTAAAAGGCCATGCCGGCCATCCCGAAAATGAACGCTGTGACGAGCTGGCCCGCCAGGCGGCCGAATCCCCCTCGAAAGACGATACCGGTTACCAGGAAAGCTGACTGCTCTCAGTCGGTATTATCCCGACTGCTTCTTATTAGCCTGAGTGCGGCAATTCACACTGATTGGCGTGAGTTGTCGCCGCAGCTTCCAGCTTGGCTTGATCGGCTTGAGTGGAAAGGTTCGCTTTCTGGCCACAATCAGATAAATCCCGCCGACTCCGGAGAAGGAGCCCGATAGCATACTTTCTGCCCAGGCAGAAAACGCCGGATATCTGGTGGGCGGTAATATCGCCAGGTTTTCATGAAACACGACTTCGTAATTCAGCACCCCCAGCCAGTCTTTGACTCGGATAGGCATGAACATGCGTCCCGACCAAGGCGCACGTTTCCGGTTCCAGGGCAACAGCCCCCGCATACCGTGCAAGCTCAGTGGATTAAAACCTGTGATCAGCAGATAGCCGTCATCGACCAGCACCCTGTCAACTTCCCGAAGCAGAGAATGGGGATCGCCACAGAAATCCAGCTGATGCGCTAACACACAGGCATCAAAGGATTTTTCCAGAAAAGGTAATGCCATCGGATCGGCTTCAAGATTGCGAAGTGGATTATCGCGATCAATACAAACCTGATGGCGGATGTTACAATGGCCACTGACAAATTCGCAGCTCAGGCCGCCCAACTTCAGCATGTGGTAGCCAAAGAGTCTCGGCCACCATTCATCCAGCTGAGCCTGAAGCATTTGTGCCGCCCATTCTCCCTGAACCAGCTGAGACCAGGAATAGGGTGTGTCGATTTCTTTTATCGTGCGGGCTGGCTTCATAAATGATGACTCACACATCAAGGACTGGAGACAATTTCATGCTAACTATTAAGAGCATACCTGCATTTAACGACAATTACATCTGGCTAGTTCAAGGGCCGGATAATCGCTGCGTTGTTGTTGACCCGGGTGACGCCACTCCTGTTCTGGATTGCTTAAACACCAGCAATCTGACACTTGAAGCAATCCTGATTACCCATCACCATCATGATCATGTTGGCGGAATCAGTGAACTTAAGCGAGCTTTTCCTGCCTGTAAAATAGTCGGCCCCGGATCTGAGGCCATTCCCGGACTGACACAGTCTGTCGAAGATGGCGATCAGGTCGATATTTTCGACGAACGTTTCATGGTGTTAGGCTTGCCCGGCCATACCTCGGGACATATTGCCTACGTTGGCGATGGCAAACTTTTCTGCGGCGATACATTGTTCTCGGCTGGCTGTGGCCGCCTTTTTGAAGGCACAGCAGCCCAGATGTACAGTTCGTTACAAAAATTAACCGCATTGCCAGACGAAACTGAAGTTTTCTGTGCGCATGAATATACCAGTAGTAACCTGGCCTTTGCGTTAGTTGCTGAGCAGGATAATCCTCACCTGCAGCGTTACCGTGAAGAGGTCAGTCAGCGACGTGCCCGTGGAATAAGTACGATTCCAACGACTTTAGGGCTGGAAAAACGCGTCAATCCGTTTTTACGTTGTGATCAGCCAAGTATCAAAAAAGCTGTTTCAGATAAAGCGGTTAACGACAGTGACCTGGAAACCTTCGCAGCCCTCAGACGTTGGAAGGACAATTTTTGAAGGACGGTCACTTGTAACCAGCACCTTTCGCCAAGTATTATCACCTGCGATTTTGGCTAAAGGCAGGTTACATGAAATACCGATTTTTTTTAGCGAGTGCGCTGCTTCTGGCTGGTTGCCAAATAACAGGAAATTCTCAACAAGAGCCTGTGGCAACTAATCAGGAAAGTTCAGCTGCAGCGCAAAATAATAACAATACAGATACAGGCACAGCAGACAAGCCAGTGACCGCATTGGATACACCAATGGCTGATGTTGCGCCGCCGGCACCCGTGGTGACACCACAGGAACAGGATGATGCATGGCAACGCATTGCCATGCAGCTCAAGCTCGATGTCCCGGATAACAAACGTGTCAATTACTACCGCAACTGGTATCTTCGCCACCCCGGGCATCTCACTATTGTCGCTTCACGTGCAGAACCCTTCCTCTACTACATTACTGACGCCGTCGAAAAACGTGGCATGCCGCTGGAATTGGTACTGCTGCCTATCGTAGAAAGCTCATTTGATCAGTTTGCCTATTCACATGGCCGCGCGGCCGGTTTGTGGCAAATCATCCCAGGTACTGGCCGTCAGTTTGGCCTGAAGCAAAACTGGTGGTACGACGGCCGTCGTGATGTCGTCCAGTCAACCGAAGCTGCCCTTGACCTGCTTGAGTACCTCAACCGCCGTTTCGATGGTAACTGGCTTCATGCTCTTGCCGCTTATAACTCAGGAGAAGGCAGAGTATTCCGGGCGATTCGTGAAAATAAGAAAGCCGGTAAACCTACAGACTTCTGGTCACTGGATCTGCCCAAAGAGACCAGCGGATACGTTCCCAAGCTGCTAGCTGTTGCTGACATTGTCCGTCATCAAAGCAAATACGGCGTCGATATTCCCTTCATTGCCAATGAGCCTGCGGTTGAAACCGTCGATCCAAAAACCCAAATGGATCTAGCCATGGCCGCTAAATATGCAGGACTTTCTCTTTCGGAACTGAAATCGCTCAATCCTGCTTATAATCAGTGGGCAACAGCCCCCGAAGGTCAAACGCATCTCCTGCTACCGGTCGCTAATGTCGCGACGTTCAATCAATCCTTTGAAGAGAATGGCCGACAGGGCATGAAAGTCGTGCGCTACCAGGTCAAAGCCGGGGACAGCCTGAGCGTACTGGCCAAGAAGCACCATACCTCGGTTGATCTTATTCAGCGGGCTAACAAAATGGCAGGTTCAGGCATCAGAGAGGGTAAGTATATTCTTATCCCTGTTGCTATGAATGGTGAAAATGCATTTCCAAGCCTGACCGAAGTTCGCTCCCAGGTTAGCCACGGCAGCGGATACCGCACGATTTACAAGGTGGAATCCGGTGATAGTTTGTGGACCATCGCGAAAAAGCAGAAAGTCAGTATTAAAGAGCTGATGAAGTGGAACGGCTTAAGCAAGCAATCAACGCTTCGCGTCGGACAGAAGCTGAACATCTGGAAAACCAGCCAAAACGGCGGTGTGATCAGAACGGTTTATTATGAAGTCCGAACCGGTGACAACCTCAGTGCTATCGCGGATCGGTTCAATGTAAAATTGACAGATGTGATTAAATGGAATCAACTGGGGAGCCAAAAGTACCTCAAGCCGGGTCAAAAACTGAAGCTGTTTGTTGATGTCACTAAGGTGAGCGTATGATGCCGTCCAGCAATCCATTTATCGCTTTACTGGACTTGTTTCGCTCACCGGTAGATTGCTTTACTGCATTGCACCAGCGCCCTAAATGGGCGCTGTTACCTTATCTGTTATTGATACTCACCCCCTTTGGTTTGTGGGGCAGTTACTTTAATCAGGTCGATTTGGCCTGGCTGCAAGACACACTTCGCAACCAGTTAGCCCAGCTTACGGAAGAAAATCAGCTTGATTGGCTATCACGGGAAGTGCTGCTTGCAGGAGAAGTGTTCAGTGATATTTTCGGTCGCACTGCCAACCTCCTGCTTCTGGCACTTTGGTTGAACCTGGCGACCAAGAACAGTAAAGCACCGCAAAGTTTCGGCAAGTGGCTGGCTGCAAGCTGCTTTATTATGCTACCAACTCTGATTGGCGATCTGGCCAGCTATCTGAATGTGCTGTTCAACCCATCGCAAGTACTGCCAAACGCCGCTGATTTGAACAGCCTGAACGCTTTCATCAAACTGCCGATGAATCATCCCTGGACCGCTTTTGCCTCTAGCATTCCTTTGCTTGCACCTTGGTATATTGCGCTTAGTTATATAGCAGTCAGCCTGTGGTGTGGTATCGAGCGTGCCAAAGCCATTGTTATTGCTACATTACCTTGGTTACTGGTCGTTACTGTTTGGCCCCTTTTGATTCTAACAGCCTGAAACGGGCGATGATTGGGTGATGATCTGAGGCATCGGTTCCCGGTGCCTCTGCCTGTTCCAGTTTAAGGCCACGATAAAATAAATGATCAAGTGGCCAACCTAGAACCCGGGTACGCAGGTCTTTATCAAGGGTAACTTCATGCAGACCCAACTCTTCAATAAAACGGGTCACCACAGCCATACGCTCTTGCCGCCAGGTATTAAAGTCGCCTGCCAATAATACCGGCCCCTTGGCTTGTTCAAGCTGTTCTGACAAAGCGTTAAACTGTGCCCTGTATTCGTCCAGTCCCCACGCAAAATTTATCCCATGCAGATTCACCACCGTCAGCTGCTGCCCATTCGTCAGCGGGAATCTGGCTAGCAACGCAGACTTTGGAATACGCAACCAGGGTTCAACAGCCAGATAAGCGCATGTCTGTGCCGCCTGATGGCGCGAAAGGTTCATCACGCCCGCAGGCGTATCCAGAAAAGCAAACGCATTTGCCATCGTGACCTGCCATGGACTCTGCGCCAGATAGTGACGAAAAGACTCACTCAGCTTGGCTTCCTGGATCAATACCAGATCACTGTCTGCACTGAATGTTTCCAGTGCTGTCTGCCAAGTGTCACGTTGCTGTTTATAGATATTCCAGACTGTAACCTGAAGCATTCCATTCCGATCAATGGCCGCTTTCGGCTTAGCATCAAGACAATGAATACTATACTGTTTTCCCTGCACTGCGTCTGTCACCTGCGCTTGATCAGGGATATCAAATGAGTAATAGGTTCCGCCTCCGGCGACCAGCAGGGTTAAACCAACAACAATGGCGAGCTTTCTGAACATTCTGCACCTGCATCCATCTCTGATTTGACCATATTATCATCAGACATTTTCCACACCTAAGCGCAATTTCTGTAACTCAGATCCACTTAGAAGATAACACCCAAATACGACTCACAAATCTGTATCCTTATACACTGACCGGACATATCAGAAACAACAAAGCCCCGTCCGGAGACGAGGCTTTTCAAAGTGGCAAAGGATGACGGACGATCGAACAGGCGCCTCAGCGGGCTGACGATCCAGCCGCCGACATCAGCGTAACACGCTGACTCTCAGAAACGACAAAGCCCCGTCCGAAGACGAGGCTTTTTATAAGTGGCAGGGGATGACGGATTCGAACCGCCGACATTCGGTTTTGGAGACCGACGTTCTACCGGGCTGAACTAATCCCCTGCAAGCTATTTCTAGCTAATAAGTGGCGGAGCGGACGGGACTCGAACCCGCGACCCCCGGCGTGACAGGCCGGTATTCTAACCAACTGAACTACC
>NZ_JAUOQQ010000031.1:0-56119 GCF_030547675.1 Photobacterium sp. 2_MG-2023 | reverse complement strand
CTTAAGCAACTGGCTTCAGGCGTCCAGTCCATACGGTTCTCAGTTCGGCTGGGAATATCACAAGGGGCACGAAAATCCCCCATCTCAAAACTACCGCCTTCAACAAACACCAGATTCTCGATGGCACGTACCACCACGTCGGCGGCGTTTTGTTTTTGTTCCTGGGTCGCCTCAGGGTAACGCTTTTCGATATTAGTAACTATGGTATCAAGCTGCTGTTGAGAGACGGTTTCGCTGGTGATGTTGATGGGGAAATTGTTGTCATTGCAGGCCGCTAATAATGGCAGCGTACATGCAAGTCCTAGCCTGTAAAATTTCATGCGGGCATCCTTTATTTTTAGTGCCTTAGTTTACCGAAACCCCAGAAACAAAAACACAAAACTGGTGGCTAAATCATGAAATTCACAGGTGTTTTTTGAATAGGGTTCACAATGGATAAAAAGAAATCTACTTGAAGTCCCACCCGACTGAGCCAGTAAAAGAACACAGGTTAACCAACAGATTACTCAACGCCATCAGACAAGCGATATACAAACTGCATAATTAAAGCCCCGGAAGGGGCTTTATTTATTTGTTGCAGGGACTGATTGCTGAAGAGCACAGCGGAAACTTGTGCTGTAAAAATATGTACTCTTTACTGGCACAGAATGAATCCTTGAAAAAGTCATAGTTGTTCCTCCCGCATCCCGAAGTACTTTTTCCGTCCCTTCCTTTGGTCCTTTTGGGTTTAGCTCTGGGGAGTATTCGTAGTAGTCAGGGGAGTACCAGTCCTCCACCCATTCACTGACTGGATTGGACATACCATAAATCCCTAAAGGATTCGGGGGATAGCGATCTACTTCTTTGGTATTTGTTGATGTATTTGCACCACTTTCAGTGTATTCGACGTAACGATCAATCTCGGGATCGAAATAGGCATCTTCCAAAACCTGATGGTAACCATTATTGGTCGCATAATAGTATTTCTGGCCTCGACTTCGTGCAGCATATTCCCACTGTGCCTCGGTAGGCAAGTCGAAGGGCAATGCGCTGACCTGCCCTAACCATTGACAGTAATCTTTGGCTTCCTGCCATGCTTTGGCGCTGGCGGGGTCATTTTTTTGTTCACTTACGATTAATCGTGCGTATCGTTCAGAATCCCGTTGAACAATTGACCCATCACGCGAATTATCTTTGGCCACAGGCAGTCCGTTGATTTGGCGCATCCACTCCATATCAATAAATCGCGTTTCAAACTTAGCGATTGAGTAGGCATCGAGTGTGACTTTATGGAGAAAGGCAGCCCCTGTCTCCTGACTAAACGGTGAACTCAAGCATTCAGCATCCGGAGACCAGTCCATCCGGCTGACCGTACCGCTGGGGATTTCACAAGGAGCACCAAAATCTCCCATGTCAAAACTGCCGCCTTCAACAAACACCATATTTTCGATGGCACGAACCACCACGTCGGCGGCGTTTTGTTTTTGTTCCTGGGTGGCCTCAGGGTAACGCTTTTCGATATTAGTAACTATGGTATCAAGTTGTTGTTGCGAGACGGTTTCACTGGAGATTTTGATGGGGGAATTGTTGTCATTGCAGGCCGCTAATAATGACAGCGTACATGCAAGTCCTAGCCTGTAAATATTCATGCTGAAATCCTTTGTTTTTAGTGTCTTAGTGTACCGAAATACCTAAAGCAAAAACACTGGAAAGCATAGCCAATGTTCAATTGAACCCGTATTTATTGAACCAAGTGCGCAATGAAATGAATTTGGTGATTTTGATTGAAAATTGGTCATCAATCTCAGGGCGATTTATATGCTGCGTTGTAGTCTGAAGAGCGCAGTGAATAGAAAATGGAAAAATTGAATCCGGCACAGAGTGGTGGTTAAGAGTTGTATAACGAAAATTCGTAAAGAAGTTGCTAAGAAATTAGAAAATTTTCCAAAAAGTTGGCAACAAAAATGAGTTTAAAATTCACGAAAAATCGTAACTGTTTGTTTTTGATATGTTTTTAAAGTTGGCACGGTGGTTGCAATATATTAATCATCGCAAAGAGCAGCGTTATGCTCTACTTATCTAAATGATTAAAATTTAAGGGAAAGTGATTATGCCAACTCCAGCTTATATGTCTATTCATGGTGAAACTCAGGGCCACATTACTAAAGATGCTTACACGGCAGACTCTGTTGGTAACACTTGGCAGGAAGCACACGTTGACGAATTCCTGGTTCAGGAACTGGACCATGTTCTGACTGTTCCTCGTGACCCACAAAGCGGTCAGCCAACAGGTCAGCGTGTTCACCGTCCAATTATCGTGACTAAGCAGCAAGACCGTACTTCGCCATTGCTGTTCAACGCATTGGTCAGCGGTGAGAAGCTGCCAGAAGCTTACATCAACTTCTACCGCACTTCGACTCAAGGCAAGCAAGAGCATTACTACACCATCAAACTGATTGATGCACTGCTGGTTGATATGCAAACCCGTATGGCGCACTGCCAGGATGCAGCTACCTCTGATCGTGTGGTTGAAGAAGTACTGAAACTGACTTACCGCGCCATTGAAGTGACCCACGAAGTCTGTGGTACTGCAGGTAACGACGACTGGCGTACGCCGCGCGAAGCGTAATAACGCCGATTCATGGGGGCCGGTTCCGGCCCCTTTTGTCATAGTTGTATCAGGTAAAAGTAATGAGTAATCCGGTTCAATTTTCCTTCTCTATCGAAGAAACAGAACACGAATTCCGTGTTGAAGAATTTAAGATCACCGAGCGTCTGTTTCAACCTTTTGAAATTAACGTCACATTGCTTTCACGTGATGCAGATATTGCTTTTGAGGACGTTATCCGTAAGGCAGGGGTGCTGCAACTTTTCGGTCAGGGGAGCGGTGTATCCCGTGTTTTCCATGGCACAGTCAGTGAAGCCCGCTTCCTGGGCACAGGTCGCCAGTTCAGCCGCTATGAGTTAAAGCTGGTGCCCGATCTCTGGTTTCTGACTCAGCGGCAGGACTGCCGTATTTTTCAGGATCAAACGATCAATGACATCATCGAAGCCGTGCTGGAAGAAGCTGGCGTAACCGCGGTACGTATGCTTGCCGATGCAGGCGAGAAGCAGGAGTATATTCTGCAGTATCACGAGACCGATCTGGCATTTATCCATCGCCTGATGTCTCAGCATGGACTGTGGTATTACTTCGATCATACCCACAGCGGCCATGAACTGGTGATTGTTGATAAGAATGAACTGGTCAACGCGCTGCCCAGCACTGCCGAAAACGCCACCTTGATCCCCGGCGCCGAGCAAACGCCCATCCTGTATCATGCCGACTCGGGCGGGGTGCCGGATCGCGAACATATCTTTGACGCCGATTTTGCCACCCGTGTTCATACCGGTGCGGTTTCACAAAACGACTATAACTACCTAACGCCTAAAACCCGTCTGATGGCGGACGTGCCGGAATCGGATGAAGCCGAGGTCTATACCGATCTGGCCGTGTATCGTTATCCGGGACGTTACGGCCAGCAACCTCAGGGTAAGTTACAGTCTGATTACCGCTTGTCAGCCCATAAGGTGTCCGGCACTGAGCTGAAAGCGACAACCTGTGTCATGCGGTTGATCCCCGGTTACAGCTTCCTGATGGAACGCCATCCGCGCCAGTCTCTGAACCGTGATTTCATCCTGCTGGAAGTGAAGCACGAAGGGAGCGATCCGCAGGCTCACGCAGAAGAAGCCGGTGATGAACCCACCACCTATCACAACAAAGTGATCGCATTCCCGGCCGATATGACTTACCGGGCATCGGCCTTGCCGGCACCTGTTGTGGAAGGCCCGCAAACTGCTGTGGTGGTCGGTCCGGCGAACGAAGAAATCTATACCGACAACCTGGGCCGCATCAAGATTCAGTTCCATTGGGACAGACTGGGTGCGTCGGATGAACACTCAAGCTGCTGGGTACGCGTCAGCCAGAGCCTGGCCGGTCCGAACTGGGGCGCAGTTTTCCTGCCGCGTATCGGGCACGAAGTGGTCGTCAGCTTTCTGGAAGGCGATCCGGATCAACCTTTAGTCACAGGGTCGGTTTATAACGGTCTGCATCTTCCGCCTTATGATTTGCCGCTGAAGAAAACCCGCACCACCTTGCGTTCTAAAACGCACAAAGGAGAAGGGTACAACGAGATCAGCCTGGATGATGAAACCAATCATGAAGAGCTGTATCTGCGTGCGCAGAAAGACATGTCAGTGAAGGTGCTGAATGACCGGTTTGAACAGATCGGTAATGATGACACCCTGACGGTTGCTCGCCATAAAACCAACGAGATTGGTCAGAATCAGCTGGAAACCATCAAAGGCAACAAAACCACAGAAGTGAAAGGCACCTTCACAGAAACGGTCGATGGGGATGTCACGGTGAATTACAACAGTAATGAAGCCGTGACTGTGGTGAAGAATTCGGATCTGAAGATCAATCAGAATCGCACCACTGAAATCGGCAAAAACGATGAACTGGAAGTGATGGAAAACCAGACCATTACGATCCACGGTGCCCGTCAGACTCAGGTAGAGAAAGACAATAACCTGAATGTAGAAGGGAATTCCACCCTGACAGTAACCGGGAATGTGACGTCTGATTCCAAAAGTTCGACGCAGATTATCAGTAAAGAAAAGATCGTGCTAAAAGCAGGATCTTCTCAGCTAGTCCTCAATAGTGATGGCTCGATTCAAATCACAGGCACCTCCATTTTGATTAATGGTTCAGACAAAGTGGTTGTTCAGGGCGGAAAAGTATCGGTGAACTAATGCAAAAGCAGCAGACACAAAGCCATTTAATGATTGAATCAGAAGCCGGGGTATCCCCGGCTCCTTTGCATGCCCGTTTCGGCCATATTCTGGCCATTGAAGGGGACAGTGTTCGCGTCACCTTTGATGGCTGTGATATGCCATCCGGTTTGGCTGCCAGGCTTGGCCGCCAGTTTAACCGGGTTGAGCTTGAGTTAGCTGTGCAGAATGCACTGTCGTGTCGCATTGAATTCATCGGTAATGATCCAAATTTGCCTCTGGTCACCGACATTTTCTTTTCCTTGATTGAACAGCGTGACGAGTTGGTGCTGAAAGCGAAAAACATCCGCATTGAAGCTGAAGAGCAGTTGATTGTTGCCAGTCGCGATGCCAAGACGCAATACGACGGAAAAAACAGCCGGGTGACGACCGAAGCCAAATATATCAACAGCCAGGCGGAAAAATCCCAGAAAATTCAGGGTGCAATAATAGCGATTAACTGATGGGCGCCAACATGATGATCAGCCAGATTAAGCCTGAAGTGTCAGGTTTTAGCGTATTGACGGAAGAGGATCTGCAGCAGCTGGCCGCCGCGATGAAGCAGGCGGTTGAGCGCGCTGAAGCCTCAGCACCGGGTATACAGCGTTTTGCACGAGAGAAAGCGGATAGCGCTGCTGAAGCAGTGCGTTTCCTGCTGGCTCAGCGTCATCGTGCATTAGCCAGCGGTTTGCCTGACAGCGACAGTCGTTATTATCATTTGCTGAACAGGAAACTGGCGCGGTTGATGGCCGTGTTTGTGGCGCTCTTTCGGGTTGAGCCGGGCTATCTGTATGGATTGGCTGACACGCATCCCCAAGTGCTGCTGTGGGTGTTGAGCTCAGCAGAGATTGATCCGCTTAATCCGAGCGCGGTAAGACTGTCATTGTTGCTGGCCGACAAACTGCAGCCACAAGTGTGGCTGGATACGGTTTCTCTGGCGACATCAACACAGCTTATCGAGACATTGCAGTCTGCGGCTATCAGTCAGATCCCACAGTCTGAACTGGCCATGCGGGCTTTGGTGCGCCGTCATGAACTGAATACAGAGTTCGCCAATAAGTGTATCCGGGAAGGTTCTACGAAAGTGAGCGGGATGGCCCGGCATCAGCTGGCCTGTTCAGGACACGAGGCCGGTATTAACTGGGTGATTGAACATGGCGATCCTGCTCAATCTTTATTTACTCACTTGCTGGTGCGAAAAGACAAAGTCGCCTGGCTTCGTGGTGACATCCTGCCCCAGAAAGAAGCTTTCCAACAGGTGGATGAATACGCCATTGTGAATCGCTTACCTGAATCTTTCACGCTGCCCGATTTCGCGAATGATAAACGCGCTTATCTGAAAGCGGCGCTGGCAGGTGATCCGCTCGCTGTGGAACCTATGATTGAAGCGCTTTTCAGCGCTCAGGATGAAGTAGAGCAGGAACACTGGGTGAGTGCGATTTTTCTGATTTTGGGAGAGAAAATGCCAGTTCGTGTCGCCGATTTGGGCGTGAAGTACAACGCACAGCACGCCGCAGAGTTACTGATGCACTGGTGGCAGGACCTTGAACCCGAAGCGGTACAGGTGCCCATGATGAGAATGGGCGGCTCGCTGAGCTATGCCACCAGTATCGATGTGCTGAAAAGCCCATCCATGCCAGCCTTGTTTCGTACCTGGGTCTGGCGGGATTTATGCCTCAATGGTGGCATTTATGTGCCTTATGACCCAATGGGCTGGCCGGAAAAACAACGGCGGGCCATCAATACACTTTCTAAAAACAGTACTGCATCGGAGCGGTATAACCAGAGGATGCGTGATGCAGCTGTGGGACGTTGAATCTAATTTACCTTATGCCATGAAAGGGCAGTTTGTGCGTGATCATCACGGACAGACGGTATGGGTGGTGTGTTTAAAAACCGGCTGGCAGCAGTGCGAAGGCCAGTGGCAGCCAGTACAGACGCAGCCAGAGATCTATTCAACCCCTGTGTTTGATGGTGAGCCCGGTTTCTCCGCCATGGTGGCGGATCAGGATTTTGCCGTCAGTAAAGCCAATACAGACGTGCTGGTGAAAGGTCACGCCCGGAGTCTGGGTAAGAAACCCGTTACCCGTGTGCAGTGCCGTTTGCTGATTGAAGAGCATATCGATAAAACACTGACGGTAGTGGGTGATCGGCAATGGATCACTCAAGCCGGTCAGGTAGGCGTCACTGTCCCTGCCCCTTTTATCGAGCGTCCTGTGTCTTATGCCCATGCTTTAGGGGGAGACGATCCCCGTAACCGTATTGGCTGCGGGGTTGCGAACAAAACCATGGATTTGCTGAACCAGCCTGTGCCTTCAGTGTTCTATTTGAAACAGGACTGGCAGCCAGATACCGCTAAGGTGCAACCAGCCGGTTTTGGTCCGCTGGCTGTCTTTGATGCGGCGCGTGCCCGTCTGGCGGGGACGTTTGATGACAAATGGTCAGACGAACGGCGCCCGCTATATCCTGTTGATTTTTCACCGGCGTTTTACCAGTCAGCACCGAGTGATCAGCAGACAAAAGGGTTACTGGCTGGCGGTGAGCGCATCATAGTGTCTGGTTTCAGTCATGAAGAGACGCTGTACTTTACGTTACCGCGACGTACCTTTGTCGCCGAAGCGGCGTTTGGCAGCCAAAAGCGCCTGCAAACCATGGCGCTGCATACGCTATCCGTGGATGCCGATGCTTTGACTGTCACTGCCACCTGGTCGGCTGCATTTCCTTGCCAGGGACAGGAGGCTGACTTAGTCAATACTGTTATTTCTGAACAAAAGGCTGCTGTATGAGTTTATCAACTGCTCGTTACATTCTTTGCGCAGATGCCGTCACCGCGGCGGGTTTCAACCTGGATATTTCTGTTGCCGTTGCGCAGGCGGATTTAGACATGTACGAGACCCGGGCAGTGGCAGATGACGACAGCAAAGCGACGGTTGCGCCAATCACTTATCTGGATGCTGAAGAAAACACGGCCGACAAATACTTTGCCATGCTGGCCCTGCTGGTGACCCAACTGGCGGTGAACCTGCCGGGCAGCCTGCCGCCAGCGCCGCTTTATGTGCGTATGCCACAAGCCATCACGCAGTCGCAATTGGAAAACTGGTATCAAACCTGGCGTGCTGATAGCGGCTTAGAAAAGGTACTAGGCCGGGTGGTGCTGAGTCACCACACAGAACATACGCATTTTTCTGATGTGTTAAAAAGCCTGAACGAAGAAGAAGTGGTGATGGCGATCTCTCTGGATTCCCCAATATTGGCACTGGATGCGCTCTCACAGCGTAATCTGCTGCAGACGGCTCAGCATCCCTGGGGAGTGATTGCCAGCGAGGGCGCAGCAGGGGCCGTACTGGCATCGCGCAGTCTGGTCGAAGCATTGAAATTAACGCCACAGGCCAGGTTGGACAGCTGGCACTGCGAGCAGGGTGCGGGCGAGCAATTGATGTCCAGCGCGCTGCGTAAGCAAAGCAAAGCCGTGGATGACTTTGGCTTGCTGTTCAGCGATATGACCAACCTGAGATCTCAAAATGAAGAATACGGTTTTGCCATTGGTGCCCGAGGTGAACGGCTGACTAACCCTGAACAGCTTGTGCTTAGTCACAGCCTGTGGGGGTATTTAGGCGAAGCCTCATTGTTTGCCACCCTGGCATTAGCGTTACACCACACCGATAGCCAGCGTGTGCGCAGTGTGTTCCTGTTCGGAGCCAATGACAGCCGGGCGATGATGACATTAACGCAGTCGGAACCGAACACGGCAGTCACGTAAAACGGTAACGCAATGAGCCAAAACAGAAATTATTTTTTGGCTCAATACCACAAAGTGACATTTTCAGGTGGGAGAGGCTATTAAATCAGTTGATTAGGGTATTCAATCTGATAGGGTTTTCCGCTGTACGTCTTGATGACCGTACCCAGTGTGTTCATGTACTGAACAGAGATGAAAAAAGAGCCATGCAGGGCTTATTCGTTGATCTGTTATCGCACAGCCGCCGACAGCACGAATAAGCGCACACTCGCTGCGGAGAGCGTCATCATGATGTACTGCCATTGTGGGCTGATTCAGCAACCCGATAGCCGATACACCTTCTCGCACACATTTAAACAAGGTCCGATGTTTTCATGCCCGGACACTATTCCTGGTTCACTCATGTTGGCCGCTGGTAAGCGCTTAGCTTCTCGCTGTTGTTTTCCTTCAAGCCTAACGTGGTTTAGTTTCGCCAAAGCGAAGAAAAACGAGAAAAAGTAAATGAAAAAAGTGAGATATGTAAAGGCGAATTATACGCCGCTGGAAGACATCACCCCGTTGCCCCGCAATGTGGTCAATCAACCGATAGAACCCGTACCAGAGCACAAACTGGTGGTGGAACTGGCGGGACAGTGGCCTGGGAACAGCGCTTATTTGCGACTGGCAAAAACGGATCTTCAGAGCGAGAAAATTGCGAAACCTCGTGCGGATGCCAAACATGAACACTGCAGTTTGGCTGAGTTTAAAGGCCTCGAGAATGAAGCAAAAAATTTATACCTTGTGATTCCATCGCGCGTTTATCCAAGTCCTATCACGCTTCTGCTGGCTGAAGGCTTGATGCCAGTAGAAAAAGAAACCGAATTGGACGAGTGGGAAACTGTTTTGGTGCCAGCAGTGCCCATGTATTTCACAACAGAAGATAACGATCCGGCGCAAGCATCGCTTTATGAGTCGGGATATCTTTACATTTTACTCGATGGAAAACTGTGGCGCGAAATTCAGGTCACTGAAAAAGGCTATTTCAGCGAGGTGAATTTGACGCTAGGCACAAACAAAAATAAGTCAAAAGCATCAGTCGTAGAAAGGCATGTGGACATTACTTTGGTCAGTGAAGAGTCAGGGGCACGTTATTCGTATGAGCCTTATGAGATTAAGCAAGATGGTAAAACAGTGTTTTCCTCGGTGCTGGATGGCTCAGGTATGGCCCGTGTTTTTGGCCTGACGGCTGAAGAAGTAGACATCGTCCTGATTGACTATTTGCCGGTCAGGACCTTTACATTAGCCACTAAGGAAAGCCCAAAGAAAGGCGGCCGGGCGGTATTACGTGAGGCCGAAGGGCGGGAAATGCCGCATATCTGGCTTCCCTATAAAATCAATGGTGAAGAAGTGCCGCTGCATGCGATTTTTTGCAGCCAGCAGCAAACGGAAACACAACTCTCTCAGCTCGAGAATGAGTATGCAGAAAATGCAACCGAAATTACGGGGTTGAATACATACAGTCAGGATAAAGCATTCACTGATACAACAGCGGCGATACAAGGTTTAACTGTGCCAGAATCACTCAACTCAGATTCTGTGAAATACAATCTGATCAATAATCAGGTCGACAAGAACGTTGCTGCCGTATATCTCAATCCCCCTCTGCCAGAGATTCGGTTTACTTATTATGCGCACCCTCAGGTTGATCAGCCTGATGATTTTTTTGAATTGTCTGACACTGAAAACGAATGGTCGCAAAAAGTGTACTTAAGAAGTTGTGACTTTATTGACAAGAAACATCGGATGATTCGGTTCTCCGGTTGGCCAAGTGAAGTGAAAAAAGTCACATTGAGCCGAACCAATAAAGGCAGCGAAGACTTTGATGAGATTGAACCTGTGATAATTTACAAAGATGTAGATATCACCGAACTATTAAATTAAGACGTTGGCGAAAGAAAGAATGATTACTATGAAAAAAAGTATGAAATCAACACTGAAACTCAGTTTATTGACAACTCTACTCCTTATTGGTTGCGGGCAAGATAAAGCCACTGTAGAAAGTAATCAACCAGAAAAAGAGCTGTCAATTGTAGAGCAAAAAAATGCCCAGGAATGGGAAGATGGCCGGATTTACATTACCGAACATAATTATGTTCGATACCAGGATAACAACGGAAAACCCCGTCACTATGTCTTTAAAGCCAAAGAATGGCCGCGCGAAGACTTAGACAATGAAAGCTCTTATGATTTACCTCGTATTGTCTTCCGCTGGGATAATGGTGAAGGTGAAACAGATGATTATTATGAACGGAAAGACAAGGTCTGGAGTATCAAAACGGACGGGACTGACTTGCGGTTAGTTGCGGATGAATTTGATGGGGAAGTAAGGGTGATGCGAATGTCACCTAATAATCGATATTTAGCAATTAGCTACTCAACTTTTGATGGAATATATAAAGTCATTAAAGACTTGAAAACTAATGAATATATAGAATTGGGTCGAAGGTATGGTCGAAAAGACTTGTTATGGTCAGAGAAAAGCGACTATTTGTATTTTTATGAAGGAAGAAAAAGTTTTAAGTACAATGTTTTAACCAAAAAAATCGAAGATGTTGATGTGCAATTCAACCAATATTCAGTAATCAGTAATGAGAATAGGTTTGTTGTAAATGATTTTGGTGTCGCTGTATATGATGAAAAAGAAAATGCTTTATTATACAGCATTGGGTTAGAAGAAACCTCTGATACTGTTAATGAATATGATTTGAGAAAAAGAGGGGTTAGTCCAACAGGAAAATATGCTTGGGGAGAGTCTTATAAGTATCGTTTTTTGATTGATGTGGAAAATAGAAAGATTGACAGAGAGGAAATCGATCGCTCTAAGCCAGGAGACTATGAAAAGTTGAATATTTTAAGCTTAGACGCAAAATTCGCTCGTAGTGGAGGTGCAGCTAAGGTTTTCTTATTTCATCTTGACGAAAACAAAAAGATTAAAGATTACCATACTTGGAGACAAATAGGTTCTGGACACAGTGCAACTGAACCATCGCTATATAATGCATTTGCAAATGATGGTAATTTCGAAAAAAATGATGTTCACAGTGATGCTAGTTGATGCGTTATAATTTTTTACTAATTACTACCGCTTGGTTGGAAACGAATAGATAGGAAAATATAAATCTATGAAAATTATAACAATAATCAGTATTTTGACAGGTTTGCTCCTTGTCGGTTGTGGGCAAGATGAAATCACTGTTGAAAGCAAACAACCAGAAAAAGAGCTCTCAATCGTAGAGCAAAAAAATGCTCAGGAATGGGAAGATGGCCGGATTTACATTACCGAGCATAACTATGTTAGTTATCAGGATAATAACGGCAAGCCAAAGTACTATGTTTATAAAGCGAAAGAATGGCCGCGCGAAGACATAAATAACGAAAGCTCCTATGATTTACCTCGCGTTGTTTTTCGTTGGGATAATGGCGCTAGAGATAGCTCATCGGAAGAAGATTATTATGAAAGAAAAGACAAAGTATGGAGCATAAAAACGGACGGGACTGATTTACGACTTGTTGCAGATGAGTTTAAAGGCAAAGTGCGTTTAATGAGAATATCCCCGAATAATCGTTATTTGGCTTTAGCGTATGCCAATGATAGAGGCATGTTTAAAGTGATTAAGGACCTGAAAACTGGAGAATATATTGAGCTGGGTAAATCACGTGGCCATCCAGAATTTTTATGGGCAGAGGACAGCAGTTATCTTTATTTCACAGATCAATGGCAGAACTGGAAATATAATCTATTGACATTAAAGATAGATGAGGTAGATGTTCAGTATAATGAATACTCAGTCATCTACGATGGGAAAAGATATGTACTGAATCAATTTGGTGTGGTTGTGTATGATGAAGAAACCAATTCACGATTATACTCTGTGGGAGTTAATCCTGATGAAAGTTCTCTGAACACATATGAATTTATAAAACGTTCAATTAGTCCGACCGGGCGATTTGCTTGGGGGGAAAGCGGTAGTAAGCGTTTTCTAATTGACACACACAATAAAACATTTAGTTCTGAGAATAAAGAAAGTACAGGAATTGGTAAATATCAATATTTCGAAATCATTGGACTGAATGCTAATTACGTTAGGTATGGTTCAGGAAAAACAGTTTCATTTAAATTAAACGATAATAAACAAATCGACGATAACTACAAATCTTGGGTGCAAATCGCTACTGGTCATAGCGCTACAGAACCTTCTCTTTATAATGCTTTTGCAAACAGCGGCAGTTTTGAAAAATAGGGAATAACAATGTTAGTTGAAATGTGTTTAGCACCTAATTATTATATTTTTAGTGCACATTTTATTAAGTCATTCAGTGATGAAAGTGAAAGTTACGAATACCCATCATGGCATGATGAGTCAGATTTAAGAGTAAAAAGCGCACTCAAAAACGTACGTCCTCTAAGATTGATCCCTGTGGTATCTTTAAATGATAGTGGTCAGCATGACTTATGGGCAACAGACGTTAACTATCGTCTGTGCGCGCTTAGGCACGGTAATCAAGGAAAAGAGGGAGATTCAGATCAAAACTATTCCATTCTTGCACATTCCAGTCCAATTCATGCTTTGTCAGATAAGACCTATCAGTTGAAATTTCCTCCGCTACCTATACTTGCAAAGTTAGCTCAGGGTAATGTTAGCTATGAAGTTCTAAGCGAGAACATTCGTCAATTATCAAAAAAAATATCAAATAGAGATATAAGTTTTAAATTAACAACTATTAATGTGGAACAACTGGCTAAACCTTATGAAGCAGAAGTTAATGGTGAGTTAACTAAAGAACAGAGTGATTATAATAAATGGCTGGAGGAGGTGAGAGAAAATGGAGAACCATTAAAAGGATTTATATTACCAACGGTATCCACTGTTGTTGTTGTTTTTTCACATGAACATTATGAGAATGCAACTGTTTCACTACATTATTATGATGAAAATGGCAAGGATAAATTTAAAGGTAGGTTGTCTTCTTCTGCAAAAGTTTCAGTGTCAGAAGCTAATAGTGATGTCTCTAATCCGTGTGCAATTTTTCATTTAAACCCTGATGAGGTTAAAGACGGGTTATATACTATTAGTATAAGAATAAAATCAGAAAACATGAAGGGTTCTGAAATACCTGAAATATTCGTTAAATCAAATATAAAACACAAAATTAAAGAGCTAAGTGAAGAGTATTCATATGATTTAAGAGAATATATTAAATTTAATACTGACTCACCGCTGGGTAAAATAGCCATCATTAATGGCGACATGATTTCCCTTGAAGAGACGTTGATGTACCAATTCCCACAGTTTTTGAATGGGATGAGACGATATTTATCAAATGACAAGGGAGCAGAAGGTGTATCAAGTCCGACCTTGAATAGCTTGTCAACATTAAAATCTGTTCGTGACGCGTCCGCTCAATTGGGGATTGGTTGCTTAACTGGAGGGTTGCAAGGGCAATATATTGAAGAAGGTAAAATAGCGGCGCTAAATTCTGTCAGTCAAATGTATTGGGATAGCCTTCAGGGTGATATGCCTGCAGCAATGCGAGCTACAGGAGAGCTTTACTTTGGCTTGTTTGGTGTTAAAGAAGCGTGGGATCATTTTGCAAAATTATCCAAGGATAATCTTACAAATGCAGAGCGGGGGATAGGAGCCAGAGCTTTATTTTCTGAGAAGGTTTTAAGTGTATCGAAAGGGAAAGAGTTTATTCAAGGCTTCATGAGTGACTTCGAAAACAAAAAATTCACTTCATTGAGCGGACGTGTTGCTGAAACCTGGAGTGGTGGTATTTCAGGGCTCTCTGATAAAGGGCTAAGTTTTATTTCTACGGCAACATCGATGAAGTCCCTATATGATAATTATAAGAGCTTAGTTGATTCTCAAAAGAAAGCGGTTGGTGCCAGAAAAGATTTAACAGTTATTGCAGATGATTATTTAGATAAAATTCCAGTACTTCGTGAAAGCTGGTATCAGGATGCTGATAGGATTAATAAAGCAATAACCCAAGCTAAACAGAAAATTGCAGATGGTTCTATGTTGCAAAGTAGAAACCCAGATGCTCAGGATCAGGTTGAATTAATTACAGATGAACGAGGGACCGGATTGAGAGTTCTTTTTCATTTTAATTCAAGAAAGCAAGAACTAGATGATAACAAAGGTGTGATTGATGTCTTGGTTGAAGCTTTAACAAGTGAATCTCAGCTTAGAATTGAAATTGAAGGTCATGCTTGTCAGGTAAGCTCAGAAGCAATCAATATGAGAGTATCGAGAGAGCGAGCTGAAAATACTAAAGCATTGTTTCCTGAAAGCTTTCATAAATTCATTACCGTGAAGGCGTATGGCGAATCAGCACCCATTTATGTTCCTGATGACCCCCGTGAAATTAGAAGGGATAATCCTAAACTTGCAGTGAACAGACGAGTTGTTGTAAACATTTATCTAGTCTCTTTAGACGTTGTATATAGCCCGAGCCGTTTTGGTTATCAGGCGATGGAGCGTAATCGTCTTACTGCTGTAGATGCAATGAAAAAAGAAGACGATGCAGAAACAGCTTTGCAGCTGGCAGTTTTTGATAGCTTTATTAATTTCGCCCAGTTTATTCCGGTGTTAGCGCCATTTGCTCGTGGGTTATTGGTTGTTTCTGAGAGTGGAAAAGTTCTGAAGTCAGCGATGACTGTAATGGATGAAACGTTATTTGATCACAATATCAAAGAGTATTTTAAAAATATAGAAAAACTGGATAATCTTGTTATACTTTCCAGATTAAACATGGAAATGTTAAATGAAATTAAAAAAATTGATATTGACTTAAATAAGACGCACAACTCATATGAAGAAGTCGGAAAGTTCTTAAAAGATAAAAATACGAGCCAAGAACTTCTGAAGCGTTTTAAGTTAAGGGCATTTGCATTAAATGGATTAATGTATATTCTCGCATGGATAAAGTTTGAACATGGTACTGTCAGCCAAGAAAAACTAGAACTCTTTCGAGTGAAAGAATACATCACAAGTTACATTTTCAGCGATGATTGGAAAGTATTTACTTGGACACAAAATTTAGGTATAGCCTGGATCAACAGCATTAGATTGCATCGATTCTATGATGAAAATGCCGATAAGTTGAAGCAGTTAGAAGAACAAGTAAAAGAGTCTGCTGAAAAAACCTTAGAAAGCGGAAAAGCTGACGTTTATCCGGCACCCTTACCGAAAGAAAAAAACGTTAGTATTCAACCTCCTGTAAGAACAGTTAATGGCGCATTTAACAGAATATTTCCTGTTCAGACCAAACTTTTTGAGCAAGGTGATGAAGACTTGTTTGTAGAGTTTGCAAACAATTTCTCTATCATAAAAGGGGCTGTGAGAGCCGAAGACATTGGATTTTGCCGGTTGCTTATCGCTGAACCGAATAGTGAAAACTGGCAGACTTATCATAGCTGGTTGGGGGAGAAAAGGTCGAATCGTATTTCGCCATATCACAAAGTAAAACTGCAATTAGTGTTAAATACTCAATACAACCAAGTAATGGCTGTTAAACTTGGATATGATCGAATTGATGGTTTATGGAACTTAGATGGTCCATCCTATGAAGCGTTATTATATCCAATGAAAGTGACTGATTTCTCATGTGATCCAGGTGGAGAATTAGCAAGCTACTTTGAAAAGCAACAATCTGAAACGCTTTCATCTGTCGAATTTACGCCATTTTATAACTTTGGTGAGGCTAAAATTCTTGGCATGAAGCCATTGACCTCTAAAGGAAGAATTGTTTTTAATGAGTTTGCCCATGATACTGGTGAACACATTTACAATACGATCAATTATACAAATAAATTGATGGAGTATTTAGGGATTATCGAAGAAGATGAGCAAGTCAGTGAATTTGAACGTTATGTGAATGACGGTGGTTTCCGTTCGATGAAATATCGCTTATGGATTAGTGATAGCGATGGAGACTTTAAAATGTATTTGCCTAAAAAATTCAGTGATCAGGAGCTTGGAACGAAAATAATTAAACTCTTGAATAAAGATGTAAATGTAGGTGTACATTCCGAAAACAAATCTAAAGTTACTGTTTATCGGAACTTTGGTGAGGCTGCTCTCTATTTGAGAGAAAAAGATACTCTTAATGAGATATTTACACTCACAACTGATACGAAGAATGCTCAACCAGTTCCCATAATAGAAAATATTGCTACACATGTAGTTGGTGTTAAGTCGCAAGAGACAGGCGTTACATTATTTACGAAGTCAGGAGAGTTAAAAGAATTTTATCTTGCCAAACAAACTTTAGCGGATAAAAAGACCTTCTCTGACCTTACGTCGATTGAGGAGAATCCAACGTCTGTATATATAATGTTTTTAGCGGAAAAAGATAATATTGAACATTATAAGACGACCAAGCTTTCATGGGATAAATTAGATATGTCTATGCAGTTGATGTTTGGTGTAGATAATGGATTGCTCCCTGGTGAAAGTATAAATTATGGTCCGATCTATTATGCGCCGTTATGTTTTCAGGGGAAATTCTCTTTTAGCCAGTATTATGAAAACATGAATAATTCTTATGGTACTAACTATGATGTATGGCGTTTCAAAGATGAAATATCTGATGGTAGTAAAGTTCACTATAGTGATGAATTGCAGAGCTTTGTAAAAGATGCAATGGATAAAATTCGAACAGAGTCATCTGATTTAGATGAGAGTAAAACTTATACTATCTACGCGATGGAAGTGCCTTTAAGTTACATTTCCCCAACCGGGAAAAAAGTTGAAGGATTAAGACCATTTGGTGACATATTAACCAGTGGGACAATGAATTTATCTTTTGCTGTTGCTCAATTAGATACCGCAAATCAAGATGTATATGCCGGATTAAATGAAATCAATATAGAAATTCCAACTATTGGTCAGGGTATTCACTATGCACCTTGGCTGAAAGAGCCTGAGCCATCAGATGAAATGGATAGGGATGCATTTGAAAGATGGAAACTTCTATCAGAATCTAAACGGATAGCTCTTGTTCAGGATTGGATTAAGAATCAAAAAACGGTAGTTGAAGCACCTACAGACCCTGCACCTAGTATAATTTCATGATTCTAAGCCCTGTTTATCAGGGCTTTTTCTTTTCGTACTAAAAGGTCTAAAAATACATCCAATGAACATACTCTCTGGCACCATCACCGACATCCCCGCGATCACAGCTATTTTTAATCATTACATTGAGCACACGAACGCCAGATTTGAAACCGAGCCGATGACACTGGGTAATCGTAATGAGTGGTTTACGCAATTCCGTCCCGATTCTCCACATCAGCTTTTTGTTGCCCTCGAAAACCATCAAGTAATGGGGTTTGCCTGCAGCCAGCCTTACCGGCCCAGTCCCGCTTTTGCAGAAACCGTTGAAGTGACCATCTATCTTCACCCCGATGCGAAGGGGCACGGTTTGGGAAGCGCATTAATGAAAACCTTACTTGATGCTTTAGCGACTCAGCCGGTGCACTGTGCCTTATCTGGCATTGCTTTGCCAAACGAAGCATCGGTGGCGCTGCATCAGAAATTCGGATTTCGTGAGGTCGGTGTCTTTCATGACTATGCCAGAAAACAGGGTGAATACATCAGCTCGCTCTGGATGGAAAAGCGATTTGAGTCATCCCGTTTTTCAACCAGCTATACTCATACCGATTGAAAACAGCTGTTGCGGTCACACTGGCGTGAAAGGAAACCGATGGGAGAAAGACGATGAAATACCAGGGAAGCTGCCACTGCGGCAATGTCGCTTTTGAGGTCGAAGGCGAGATTCAGGAAGCACTGGCTTGTAACTGCTCTATCTGTCAGCGAAAAGGTTCGTTATTGTGGTTTGTGCCCCGCAGTGAATTCAAGTTGCTGTCGGCAGAGAGCGCAGCAAGCACTTACACCTTTAACCAGCATGCGATCCAGCACAGGTTTTGCCCGACGTGCGGGATTCATCCTTATGGGGAAGGGAGTGACCCGCAGGGCAATGCCATGGCCGCCATCAATATCCGTTGTCTTGACGATATCGATCTGGATGCGATTCCGGTGACGCATTTTGATGGCCGGTCGTTGTAATCTGATCCCGCGGGTGTGATTATGTCGCCTGTTGCGCACTGATGGTTGAACAGACATAGCAGGAGACTGAGTTGAGAGCAGGAAACAGGGAATTTTCTACACTTTGGCGGCCAGCGCGATTTTCCGGTATCGAACTGCTGTCCGCCTCGTTTACTCAGTTTGAATTCTCCCGTCACTGGCATGAAGAACTGGCCATTGGTGTGATAGAGGAAGGTGCGGAAGGGTTATTTTACCGGGGTAGCAACATTGTGGTGCCTCAGCGTCACATCGTGGCGATTAATCCTTCAGAAGTGCATACGGGTTTTGCGGGCAGTGAGCACGGGTGGCGATACCGGATGTTTTACTTCGCCCCGGAGATGATCGAACAGCATTTTGCTGGCAGCGAGAAATCCGTCGATCCTGTCATCGACCGCTCTGTGATCAACAATCCGGCTCTGTTTGATTTGCTGCTTCAACTGCATGTGGCGTTCGAAGCAACCAGTTTTGAGCTGACTAAACAGTCCTTGCTGACTGTAGCATTTGAGTCCTTGTTTTCTCAATACGGCAATGCCGGACGTGATGCTGACAGGGTTGGGAATGCTCAGAAGCATACGGGCGTTATCCGGGACTACCTGCACGATAACTGGCAAGAAAACGTGACTCTGGATGAGCTGGAAACCGTGAGTGGCCTGACCAAATTCAAACTCATCCGGGCATTCAAATCGCATTACGGACTGACGCCGCACCAGTTTTTGCTGCTGACAAAGGTGCAGAAAGCCAAAAGTCTGTTACTGGAGGGCCACAGCTGTGTCGATACCGCACTCCACTGCGGTTTCTTTGATCAAAGCCATTTCACCCGCAACTTTAAACGCGCTTTTGGCGTGCCTCCCAAGCATTACTCTATCCAACCTTAGCGATTGCAATTTCATACAAGAAGCCACTTTGCCCGATGTTTAACCTATCCGTGTAGCCTGAGGTTACTTGAAACAGATGTGTTGAATTAAGCGGAGATAAACGGATGAGTTTCTTATTATTGTGGTTGGGGGTCATGTTTCCATTAGTGTTCAGTCCGGGGCCGGCGAATATCGTGTTTGCCGCCTCGGGGGCCAGTGTCGGGGTCCGGCGGTCTCTGCCATTGCTGCTGGGGATAGACACAGTGTTTTTGATTAAGTCGTTATTGATTGGGCTGGGGCTGGGCGCGCTCATTCAAGAGTATCCGCTGGCGCTGCAGTTACTTCAGTGCGCGGGAGCCATCTATATTATTTATCTGGCCGTGGGTTTTCTGAAAGCCAGCCTGCTTGAGCATAACGGGCAGCAAAAGCGCTTAGGGTTTTACGATGGCGTGATCATTCAATTACTCAACAGCAAAGGCTGGCTGCTGGTCTTACTGATGTTTTCTCTGTTTTCAGAAAAAGCCTATCAGGAATACGGGGAACAATCGGTCTGGGTGTTAGTGGTCTGGCTTGCCATCCTCAATATCTCCATGCATCTGGTGTGGATCTGGGCTGGCGGCTTGTTAGCAAAACTGGCGGGCGACAGCAAAAATCAGAAAGTACAAGGCTATATTTACTTCGCATCGCTGATGGTAGTAGCCATCTGGTTGCTGGTTGATAATCCTATTTGGCAACACTGGCTATAGCCCATGAAAGTGTCTGCGCTGCTGAAGATATGCGCGATTTTATGCTCTGATTGCATACAATACTGAAACGTATATATTGCTGTATATCAGTATGGTCTGAAGTGATTAAGGGGGAGGGCGATGTTTGCGGAATACGGGGTGTTGAATTTTTGGGCCTATGTGGTCGGCGCTATCTTTATTGTGCTGCTGCCCGGACCTAACTCTCTGTTTGTGCTGAAAATCGGTATGGGGCAGGGGATCAGGCAAGGGTATCTGGCGGCAACGGGCGTGTTTATCGGCGATGCTGTGTTAATTTTCTGCGCCTATGCCGGTGTTGCTACCCTGATTCAGACAACGCCGATTTTGTTTACTCTGGTTCGGTATCTCGGTGCTATTTATCTGCTGTTTCTGGGCGGAAAGATTGTATACAGCGCTTTTCAGTCCCGCGAATCGGCAGAGATTTCTCCGACTTTACAGGGCAAGAAGGTGTTTCGCAAAGCACTGATACTCAGCCTGACCAATCCCAAGGCCATTTTGTTTTATGTGTCTTTCTTTGTGCAGTTTATTGATATGAGTTACGCCAGCCCTGGGGTGCCATTTCTTATTCTGGCGGTGGTACTTGAAATTATCAGCCTGATTTTTCTCAGCGTGCTGATTATTGCGGGCGCCTACATCACCCAATTGGTGCGCGCCAGCAAAGGCATGCAGAAGATAGGCAATGCTTTGATGGGGACACTGTTTATCGGCTTTGCTGCCCGGCTGGCCATGTCGAATGCCTAAGTTTCATTAGTCACCAACAAGGTTCAGGAGGAGCTTTCCTGAACCTTTTTTCCTGCTCTGCTCTGGGTTATTACAGGCTCACCAGTACCATGCTGATAAAATGAGCTGTGACTCATGACTCAATACGAATTTGATTGGCACTTGCTTTCGTCTCTGTCAGAATGACTTAAAATTACTTAAGTGATTTTGAGTGTATGACTCAGGAAGAACGCCTAATTCATCTGACTTCGCTGATAGAACAGCAAGGTAAGGTGACCCTCAATGACATCTGCGAGCAATTTACTGTTTCTCGCGATTCTGCCCGCCGTGATCTGGTGAAGCTTACTCAGCAGCCGGGAATCCAGCGTATTCGTGGCGGCGCGGTCAGAACTTCGGTATCGGCCCGTCTTGAGCCCTATTCCGGTAAAGTGATCAGTGAAGCCAAGCAACAGCTTGCTCAGTGCGCGGCACAATTAATCGACGATGATGATCATCTGTTGCTGGATACCAGCACCACACTGACATTAATGGCGCGATACATTCACCGGCCTGCTACTGTCATTACTAACTCTGTCGATATCCTGCAGCAACTGGCAGACAACCCTCATGTTGCCGTGCATTTGCTGGGCGGCAAATTTGATGCATTCCACCGCGCTGTGTTAGGCCATCAGGCTGAGAAGCAGCTGGCTGACTATCGGGTAAACAAAGCCTTTATCGGGGTCTGCGCATTATCAGAACATGGCTTATCGACCAATAATGAGCAGGAAGCTTCGCTCAAAAAAGCCATGATGGCGCAGGCGCAGCAGGTTGTTGTGGTGTGTGAACAGCACAAGCTGGGCCAGAATAATTTTCATCACGTCTGCGGCCTGGATGGCATTGATGTACTAATCACAGACCAACCACTTACAACCACTTATGCCGAACTCTTTGACAGCCACGATATTCAAGTGATCGTGGCTTCCACAACACAAGGACAGCTTTGATATGCGATATTCTCCTGTAAAAACAGCAGTCATTGGCTACGGTTTTTCTGCAAAAACCTTTCACCTGCCTTTCATTGCGGCGATGGATGAGCTGGAGCTGACCGCTATCAGCAGCAGTCAGACAGCGGCGGTTGCCGCCGATTATCCTGCCGTGACCTGTTTCAGTGATGCCGATGCCCTGCTGATCGAGAGTGATGCCGAACTGGTGATCATCACGGCGCCCAACGACGTTCACTTTCGTCTGGCGAAACTGGCGCTGGAAAACGGCAAACACGTCATCGTCGAAAAACCCTTTGTCACCAAAGTGGAAGACGGCGAAGCACTGATTGCGTTAGCCGAAGAGAAGGGGCTGATACTGAGTGTCTTCCACAACCGCCGCTGGGATGGCGACTTCCTGACGGTGAAAAAGCTGGTGGAAGCGGGCAGGCTGGGAGAGGTGAAGTACTTTGAATCACACTTTGACCGTTTTCGTCCTGTGGTGCGTCAGCGCTGGCGTGAAATGGCCGAAGACGGTGGCGGTATTTTGTTTGATCTGGCGCCGCATCTGTTGGATCAGGCTTTGGCGCTGTTCGGCAAACCTCAGGCACTGACGGCGCAGTGTATGGCCATGCGGCCGGGTGCGAAAACCGTCGATTACTACAACCTGATCCTTCAGTACCCTGAACATCTGGTCCAGCTGCATTCCAACCTGTACAGTCCGGAGCCGAATTTGCGCTTTAAAGTGCTGGGTTCACTGGGTAAATACGAGAAATATGGCCTGGATCCACAGGAAGATTACCTCAAAGCCGGCGTAAAACCCGAGCAGCCAGAATGGGCAGCAGAGGACGCAGCCAACTATGGCCAGTTGCATCAGGAAGAAGGCTCGCAAATCATTCCGACTGAATTGGGAGGCTATCAGCATTATTTTGCCGGTGTTGCAGACGCGATTCGTTTAGGCTCTCCGAACCCGGTGTCGGCTGAGGAAGCGTTGCTGAATATCAGGCTGATTCAGCTGGCAATGGAAAGCAGTCGGTTAGGGCAGACCATGAAGGTGGACGCATGAAGCTGACACTGGACATTTTGGCGCAGCAGGAAGCGGACTTGCAGCTTGAGCAGTTTAATCATGAGACCGCCTGGGCGCTGGGCTCGTTGCTAAAAGCCAATGCAGAAGCGAAGCAGGCCTGTGTCGCGATCGAAGTGTACGCGTTTGGCCAGACCCTGTTCAGCTACGCGATGCCAGAAACGAACCCGGATCATCAGGACTGGATTCGCCGCAAACGCAACAGCGTGCTGCGGTTTGGTAAAAGCTCTTATTACCTTGGACAGTATAACGCCCGCAAACAGCGTGAGTTTGAAAGCCAGCACCATATAGATGCGCGGGATTACTGCGCGCATGGCGGCTCTTTTCCGCTACGTATTAAAGGCTGCGGGTTAGTGGGCGCGGTGACGGTATCGGGGTTGCCTCAGGAAGAGGATCATCAACTGGTGACGGATGCCTTGCAGCATATTCTCCAGTCCCGGCAGGGAAACTGAAGCCAAAGCCGCTCGCTCTGAGCGGCTTTTTTTCGGCAGTTGCCGGACAAGCATCATTTCGATGGCGGCAGAAATCGATGACATTTCCATGAGAATCACAAAACAGAAGGATATAAAACAATTTGTCTATTATTCATTTGCGGCATGAATGTAGTATGCAACTGAATTTAAAGACAATAATAAAAGGAGTCTCGAATGCAATGTCCTAAGTGTCATTCGAAGTTTGAGCATATTAATACCTCGCTGGGTGATATTGAGCGCTGTACCGCTTGCAAAGGTTTATGGCTGGACGCGTATGAAATCGAAAAAATGAAGCCGCTGGCCGATGCTGTCGATATCGGGGATGCCGGGATCGGTAAGACATTTAACGGTATCGATCAGATCGAATGCCCTGTCTGCCCAAGCAATAAGTTGCTAAGACTGGTTGACCCGAAACAGCCTCATATCTGGTTTGAAAGCTGCCCGACCTGTAAAGGCCGTTTTTACGATGCCGGAGAGTTCAAGGATCTGGCGAAAATCGATTTGTCGGATTTCTTCAAGCGCTTCCTGGTTGAAGAGCGTCTGTAAGTGCCATTGAACCTGGTATATTAGAAGGGCACTGCGAATGGTAATGCGCCTGCAAGCGCTGCTCCATTCGCGGCTGTCCAGCCAGAAAAGTGGCCACACTTACGGTTAGATATCACGCAGAATCAAACTGCATTATCTGTCAATTACAAATACTTACATTCAATCTTCTGTTAACTCGCAAATCAGCAGATTATTTTTCTGAAGCCATCGCCGCCTGCCAAACTCCACATTGCATATAAGCAATTGGAGATATTAGTGATGAAAAAATCGATAGCGTTAGTGGCTTTACCTTTCATTGCCAGTTCTGTCGCGCTGGCTCATGACCTTTATCCTGCTGTGCCCAGTTCTCCGGTCATTCAACAAGTCATTGATCAGGGTACGGACGTTCATTCTCTGGTCTCTGACGCAGATTTTGTATTCAGACCTTATCAGAACCCGTTTGATGAACAGGCATTTTTTGATAGCTATGCCCCGAACTGGATCGCTTTGAAAGAAACCCTGATGCACTGGAGTGGCGCGACGGGTGTCGATCCCAGAGTCATACTGGTCACTGTCCTGTTAACGGAAGACTGGCATCCGGATGCGGATTTTAATGAAGCACAAGATATTCAGCTTAAAGAAGCAATTAAACGCGTTGCTAACCATCTCTCGCAATACTTTTACCGCTACGAGGCTGACACAGTGTTACCGGCCAATGCCTCTACACTGGCGATTCTCAGCACACTGAATGATCCGCAGCGCGCAGCAGAATGGTCGCAACATTATGTGGCCTGGTTTGGCGAGTCGGCGCCAACGCGTCAGAGTCGTGCGCAATCGCGTGCCGTCAGCACGCTCGCTCCTCCTTCCGGTTTTATGCAGATGCCCTGGTTTCAGGGCTACAGCTGGGTACCTAACGGGCCGCATGCTCACAGTGGATCCGGCTTTCCACTTTCTTCCATTGATGTGTCGTACGACTGGCCGGCCTGGGGCGGTGCGACGTACAGTGTCACCGCCGCTCACGACGGCTATGCCACGGTTTTATCTCGCTGTCAGGTGCGGGTAACCAATCCGAATGGTTGGGGAACAAACTACTACCACATGGATGGTGTTCAGGTGTCTAACGGTCAATGGGTTACCAAAAATACCAAGTTGGGGACTTACGCCAGCAATCGCTCGACCGCTTTGTGTGAAGGCGGTTCGTCAACCGGGCCACATCTGCATTTTTCACTGCTGTATCAGGGGCGTTTCCAGTCGATGCAAGGCACCAGATTTGGGCCATATCAGGTTCAGACTGGCCGCTACAGTTACGATGATAACTGCAGCTATACCTGGCTGGTGGATCAGCGCAGCAATCAGAAAATCTGCTTCTGGCGCCGGGTTGATAATCCTGCCATGTGATTATTGAAGCAGAGCTTGCACTGCACACGAAAGATTTCCTCCCCCTTGAAAAGGGGGAGGAACTGATTGAGCATTTTATGTCACTCCGATCTCACCCAGCTCCCATTTTTCCGCCATTTAATTTTCCGTCCCTAAGTTGCTGCAGTACCTGCTCTTTTGGACCGTCGGCAACAAGCTGGCCTTGTTCCAGAACCAGAATGCGGTCGACGACATCCAGCATGCTGGTTTTATGGGTGAACAGGATCAGGGTTTCGTCGTTGTCGAGCCTGTTTAATACCTGTTTGAGTGCCTGTTCGGCTTTGTTGTCCATGCTGCTGCTGGGCTCATCCATAACCAGAACTTTGGGCTCTGTGAGCAGGGCACGGGCGATGGCGATGGCTTGTTTCTGTCCGCCGGAGAGTGCCTGTCCGCCTTCGCCGACCTGACGATCCAGCCCGGCTTCATCCTGCCGGGTAAAGGCGGTGACACCGGCCCGATCAGCGGCTCGGAGAATGGCATCGTCACTGACTTGTGAGCGGCCTAACGCAATGTTATCGCGGACAGAGCCGTAGAAGAGCATCAGATCCTGCGGCACGCTGCCGATATTGCGCCGGATGTCCGTGGGGTGCAGTTGGCCGATGTCAGTGTTGTCAAGGCTGATCGAACCTGCCGAGGGTTTGTATAGCCCCATGATCAAACGCTCTATGGTGGTTTTTCCGGCACCGACCCGGCCAATAACGGCGACTTTTTCCCCCGGTTCTATGGTCAGATCCAAGTCTTTGATTGCCATACGCTGCTGGCCGGGATACTGAAAACTGACCTGACTGAACTGAATCCGGCCCTGTAAGGAGGCACGATGCAGAAATCGCTTATCAGCTTCTTGCTCGACAGGTAAAGCCATGAGTTGTTCGATAATCGTTTTAGCAGATTTTGCCTGATGGTAGCGGGTAGACAGCAAAGCCAGTTGCACCAATGGTCCAACCGCGCGGCTGCTGAGCATGGATACGGCAATCAGACCGCCCATGGTTAATTCACCGGCGGCAATCTGATACACGCCAAACACTATCATGCCGACTGTGACAAATTGCTGGCAGAATCCGGCGGTGTTCTGTACCGAATCGGTCAGGCGTCGCGATGTGATACTCCAGTTGGCCATGTGGGCAACCGCTTCTTCCCATTTATACTGAAACTGGCTTTGCGCTTCGAAGCGTTTGATGGTGTCCAGTCCGGACAGGCTTTCAATCAGGTTAGCGTGTTTCTGCGACGACAGGCGCGAGCCTTCTTCTATGCTTCTTCGCAAAGGCCGCTGTACCAGCAGGCTGTAAAGGATCAGCAAGGCCAGTGCAATAATGGGAATAATGACCAGAGGACCGGCAATCAGCCAGATCACGACCAGAAACAATAACGCAAAGGGCAGGTCAATCAGTGAACTGATGGTCGCCGAGGTGAAAAACTCCCGGATCGCTTCAAATTCCTGCAGATGCCGGGCCAGCGCACCGACAGAGGGAGGCCGGGCTTCCATTCGCAGACCCATGACTTTGGCAAAGAGCTTGGCGGATATCAGAATGTCGGATTTTTTCCCTGCCACATCAATGAAATAGCTGCGCATTAGCTTAAGCACAAAGTCGAAGCCAAAGATCAGTGTGATGCCGCTGGCCAGCACCCAAAGTGAATCAAATGCCTGATTGGGCACAATTTTGTCGTAAACCAGCCGGGTAAACAACGGCGTGGCAATGGCAAACAGGTTGATCAGAAGCGAGGCGATAAACACATCGCGATAGATATTTCTCGATAACCAGAGGGTGCCCCAGAACCAGTGGCCCTGAGTGGGTTTGAGCAGTTCGGGTGATCGCTCGTCATAGCGAAACCGTTTTTTGAGCAGGAACAGGTGGCCGATATAGCTGTCATTGAATTCTGAAAAAGAAAGCCAGCGCTCTTCGCTGTCAAACTGCGGCGATAGAATGGCAAGTTTTTGTTTTTCATGGTTAATGCTGACGACGACGCAGGCGTTGTTGCCTTTTAGCAGCAGTATGGCCGGTAGCAGCATAGGCGGTAGTTTGTCTACCGCCAGTTTTTCCTCTTTCGCTTCAAGTCCGGCTTTTTCAGCGGCCCGGGGCAGCAGAAAGGGCGTGAGTTGTCCGTCTGGCAGCGGCAGGTCGGCAATTAACGCATCGGGTGTGTTAGCTACCCCATAGTGGCGGCTGACGTAGATTAAAGCGAGCAGCAGAGGATCTGTCATGGTGACACCCTCAGCAGACTGTCGACCACATAGCCCTGGAAGCCTCTGACTGACAGTGCCGCCAGCGTATTCATCTGTGCTTGGGTTTCAACCCGGGTGGCGATGGTCAGTATATTCTGATTATCTGCGGTCCGGGTGACAGCGCGAAGGACATCGGTTTTTATATCCTGATCTAACTGACCGGTATAGGCGTAGTCCAGTTTGACATAGTAAGGCTTAAATCGCTGCAGATAGCCAAGGGTACTGAAATGGTGCCCGTAGTTATCAATACCGAAGCGGAATCCATAATGACGAATGATGTTGCAAAGGAGGCTGGTAAATTCAAAATGCTGAACAAAAGCCGCCTCAGGAATTTCTAACAACAGTTTGCTGCTAAGGTGACGGTGCATGGCCATAAACCCTGCCAGCCAGCGGAGAAAACCCGCAGTGCGAATGCTGCTGAGGCTAAGGTTGACGGTTAAGGGCACCAGAGAAGTATCATCACGATAGCCTAAGTGTTTTGCCATCTTGCTCAGTACATCACGATCAAGGCTGGCGCCATCTTCCAGCGTATCCAGTGCGTGCAGGAATAATTGCGCCCGGTAAGTCTGGCCCTGATGTTCAACACTGGTAAACACTTCTCTGAATAAAGGCTGGTGTTTATGATCTATGGCTGTTTGAAAGCTGAATGCCAGTTGATCTGATTTGATGGCCTGAGTAATCAGGGATTGCCATTGCTGGCGACCAAAAGTGGGTAAACTGATTTCGTCGCCTGTGACACACAGTGGCAGGTCTGCCTGAGTGGACGCCTGATTGACGGCATTGTCTGCCGCTGCCAGCAAATCAGACACAGAATGGATCTTCTCTTTCATCGCAACGGCCACGCAGCTGTTATGTTCAGCCACCCCCTCTTGCACCGGATGACATTTATCGGTGATATCGAGCATGCGTCTGGCAATCTCTGTCAAGTCCGTTCGCGACTGAGCCGGCCCGATATAGAGAAATTCTGACTGATTGAGCCTGCCCAGGGTGGCCTTCGGGGCAAACAGTGTCGTCAGTTGGCGGGATAGGGCTGACACCAGGCTGTCGCCGGCCCGGAATCCCTGTTGCTGGTATGTGTCTTTAACGATGTCGGCACGTAACAAGACGATACCCCCGTGGCCCTTATCCTGAACAAGTGCAGAGAGCTTTGACATCAGAAAACGGCGGTTTGCCAGCCCGGAGACGGCATCCTGATAAGCCTGAATGCGAAGCCTGTCCGCCTCTTCAGCCTGTTGCCTGAAATGGTGGCGTATCTGCTGGTTCATCTGATTAAAGGCGTCTACCACATCGTGCAGTTCTTTGGTGGCAGGCAGGGGCAGCGGCGCCCCGAAGTCATGACGGGAAATGGCCTGTGCTTTGGTACGAAGCCGGTTAAGCGGTTTGCGGACAATCAGGTTCAGGCCCAGCAGTAAAGCGGCGGCACCCAGACCGAGTATGGCGGACAAGGCCAGAAATAACTGAATGGCGCTTTGCCAGAGCTGCTGGTAAGCAACCGCAGGATTGCTGGTCACCGACAGCTCGGCGGTTTGCATCCAGCCACTGGTGAGTGTCACTGAACGTGTCTGCGGATCTATGGGTAGCCAGCGGCGGAAAAAACCGGGCACCGCAAATGCCCCCGGCGGGTATTCCCTCAGAATCTGGCTCTGAGGTGTCACAATGTTCAGGGAAACCCGCTGGTAAAAACTGCCGTCAAACATGGCGTTAATCACAGATTCCGCCCCAATCAAATCGTTTTCAGCCAGATAAGGGGTTAATGCCAGACCGGCGGCATTCACGGCATTGCCTGTCTCAATGGTTTGCTGATTGAGCAGGTAGTTACGGGTATTGTGAATCTGAACCGAGAACACGCTCACCAGCAGCAGCACAAAGACCAGTAATAACCAGAGAATGATTTGCCTGTAGAGTGTCATGCGTCCTTTCCTTCTATGGCTGGTCCAGGTTAATGAGCGGGCGTGCCAGTTTCTGCGCGTCGAAGCGCTCTCTCAGGTTGATCCAGCGTTTCAGGCGCGAAGATTTACCGGCGAGCTGTCCCTGTCCTTGCTGTTTCATCAGCCATAGCTGACTGCCGTTAAAGCTGTAGACGGGCAATAAATCGCGACGCTCGGTAGCGGGCTTGATGTCAGGGTCCAGATTATCCAGCAGGACAGGCACCTCACTCGGGCTGGCATAGTAGGCCAGTACCATGTGGAACTGATTCAGCTTGAGTGACTTAACATAGACAAGGCGGAGTTTCTGGTCATCAACACCCAGTTCACGCAGCGAAAAATATTTGGCGATAGTAAAGTCCTCACAGTCGCCGCCTGCCGCACCGAGAAATTCAAAGGGCGTCGCCCAGTAGTCATTTTCTCCCCAGATTTCAATATCATTCAGAAAAGAGAATTGGTTAAAGAAGCGGTTGACCTGCTCCAGTTTCTGCCATTCCTGCTGATGGGATACCGAAGTCAGCAGTTGCCGCCAGGCGATCATCCGCTTGCCTGCGCGTTCACCATAAAAAGCCGTGACGCGATCAATCACCGCCTGATCCTGTTCATTTAATGCATTCAGCGGGAGCGCAAGTAATAGCCATGTCATCAACAGCCACCGCGTCACTGGCGTTGCCAGCAGGGGGCCGGAGTAAGCCGTACTGTCATGGTGTTATTGATTCCTTGTGGTGAAGATAGTCCAGCGTTCCAGCACCCCGGCATCGGCCCCCGTCACGGTTGCAGTCACACGCCGGCTGAGGATATTGGTCTGTTCGCGTGTCTGTCCCGGTACCGGTTCATGATCTCCGAAGCCAACAGTTCTGACTCTTTCAGGCGTGATACCCTGGTCAATCAGCAATGTGCGCACATTCGCGGCACGGCGTTTGGATAAATCCAGATTATGCGGCGATGCCCCCACCGGACTGGCATAGCCTTTAAGCTCAATTGCCGTTTCCGGATAGGCTTTCAGAAAGGCGGCCATTTTCTGAATCTGGCTGCGAAAACCTGACGGGATGACATCAGAATCGTTCGCAAACAAGATATGCAGCTGATTGGTGCGCTTACTTTCAACTAACTCAGGACAGCCGTCATTGTTCACCACAGCCGGCAGTGGTGTGTCGGCACATCGCTCCCGCGCATTGATCACTCCGTCTGAATCCTGATCCAGCAGATCACGCGACTGTTCGGCGACGGGCGGATCCGATACCGTGGTTGAGCAGCCCGGCAGTACGAGTGTCAGCAAGAAACACATCACTTGTCGTTGCATGTCACCTCCTTACTCGTCAGCGCACTGACTCAGCCCATTTGTCCGGGATATCCACACGCATTTCATCCAGCAATTTACCCGTGGCATTCAGGACTCTGTATCTGGCCAGTATGCCGTCGTAAAAGGCTTGCAAATAGGCTTTGCGCGCATCAAACAGTTCATTTTCTGTGTTCAGTACATCAAGCAAAGTACGTTGCCCAATCTGAAACTGTTTCTCATAGGCGATTACGGTACGGGCCGATGCATCGACGTGCTTTTGTAAATACTGGGTCTGGCGTTCAGAGAGTTCCAGAGCGCTCCAGGCCAGCCGGGTGCTTTCATCCAGCAGACGGTGCGCTCTGTCCCGAATATCTTTGGATTTATTGATCTGGTACGCCGCCCGGCGGCTTTCTGCCATATCAGTACCGCCGTTAAACAGGTTATAACGCATGCGTAACCCGGCTTTTAATTCGTCGGTATGACCGGGTGTGCCTTCCAAATCTTCGCCCCACTCCTGAGAGGCCTCAATCGAGAAAGTCGGCCAGAAATCCCCGCGTTCCTGCTTGTACTGATAATGGGCCGCATCAATATCATTGCTGGCGGTTTTCAGTGTCGGGTTGTTTTCCCTTGCTATCTCGATGGCCCGATCCAGCGATGGGGGAAGGTAGTTGATATCCACTTCCGGCTGAACCAGATTGACCGGCTGTTCACCGACTTCCCGGTAAAACTCCGTCACTTTGTCCTGCACGTTATTACGTGAAGCTATCAGGTTGGACTCTGCCCGTGCCAGCCGGCCTTCGACCTGTGACAAATCAGCAATCGAGCCAATACCGGCATCGGTGCGTTTTTTGATATCGGTATAAATTCGCTGGTGGATCTGGTAATTCGATTCCGAGAGTGTCTGCACTTCCTGCGCCTGCAGAACATTGAGATACACCTCTGCGACCCGCAGCGCTTTGTCCTGCGCATCGGCCAGTAACTGATAGCGTTGTGCCTCGGCTTCGGACTTATTGCGCTGGATATCGTGATAGGTGATGGAACCATCCCAGATTAGCTGGCTGATGCTGATGGTGGCATCCGACGGATTATAATCACCCGTGCTGTTGGTGGTGTCATCGTAGTCTTCGTAGCCAATGCCGGCCTCCAGATCGACAGAAGGCAGATATTGCCCTCTCGATGCCCGGATAGATTCATAGCGACTCATGAAATCGTTATAGGCCCCTTTGATTTCCGGGTTGGAAGACAACGTCTGGGCAACCGCCTGCTCCAGCGATTGTGCCGAGGCCAGCCCGGTGATCAGCGCCAGGGTCAGTGCAGTACATACCTTGGTGTACGGATAGTGCATTGGTCTACTCCCTCAGGGCGGAATTGCGGGCTTTCAGTATCGGGTTCAGTAAATACTGCAACACGGTACGTTTGCCGGTAATGATATCGGCCGACGCTGTCATTCCCGGTATGATGGGCAGCTGCTCACCGCTGTTATCCGCGAGATTGTTTGTTTCTGTTCGAATTTTTACCTGATAAAAACTGTTGCCTTCTTCATCCTGAATCGTATCGGCGCTGATTTGCTCCAGTGTGCCCTCTAAACCACCATAGACAGTGTAATCATAAGCCGAAAATTTAATCATTGCCTTGAGACCTGGACGTAAGAAGCCAATATCCTGTGGCAGCACTTTTGCTTCGATCACCAGGTTATCTTCGGTCGGTACTATGGCGACTATGTCCATGCCGGGCTGAATCACACCGCCTATGGTATTGAAATACAGGGTCTGCACCGTGCCATTGACCGGAGAGCGCACCAGGGTGCGCTGGACTTTATCCTCTAAACCGATACTGGACTGGTTCAGTGCATCGCGTCTGGCCGTGGCCTGATTGAGATCGGCCTGAATGTCTGAGCGGAATTTGAGGGCGACATCCAGACGCTTGAATTCAGCCTCCCGGATAGCCGCTTCAATGACAGGGATTTGCAGCTCAGTAGAGCGCATCTCTTTGCGGGTATCGTTGAGCTGGCGTTGCAGTTTCAGCAGCTCTATTTCAGGCACCACACCTTCATCTGCCAGCGGCTTGGTGATGTTGTATTCCCGGCTGGCCAGATTGTAGCCTTGTCGTTGCCCGCTTAGCCTGGAGCGGGCTTCAATCAGTTCCTGCTGCTTTTGCTGCAGTTGTTGGGTGGCAACGGCGAGCTGGCTTTCAATATTTGACAGATTATCGCTGTACTCGGCCTGCTGACGATTAACCAGATCCGGATACGTGCTGAGGAAGGTGTCAGGAAAAACCAGCGGCGGGCGGGATACTGACACGGTTTTTTTTGTCTGATTAACCGTGACATTATCGAGCAAGGCATCAAGCCGGATGGCATCGGCCTGGGCGCTGGCCAGCTCCTGTGCCCTTTCATTGAAGTCGGACTGGAAACGGGTGTCGTCAATCATCAGCAGGGGCTGATCTTTTTGTACCTGTTCGCCTTCTTTTACCATCAGCGCTTTGACAATACCGCCTTCGAGGTTCTGCACCACCTGAAGCTGGGAGGAGGGGATAACTTTCCCGCTTCCTGTCGTTACCTGTTCCAGCTGTGCGCGGGATGCCCAGACACCTGCCACGATAAAGAAAATAACAATAACCCAGAGTATTAGCCTGGCACTGCTCGGTGTGTTGAGCAGCAGAGCGGCGGTTTTATCATCCACAAAATCAAGATGCTTGCGGTTCACTGACGGCGTCTTCATATCTGTCGGCGCTCTTGTTGAAGCTGCGAAATTGTCTCAATAGCAAGACTGAGAGCAAATAACCTGGTTAAACACTCAACTTCCCGCTCCGACTTCAGTAGTTTGGCTATTAGTCCGAATGCGAAATCGATAACAGTGTGATGCTAACCCACTGAATAACTCCGTATTGACAAGGATAGAACAAGAAAAGGTGATGTGTATCACTTCTATTCTACAATTCTTAATTATCAGATGAGGAACACTGACCCGACAGTGAGTCAGCGAATGGCAAGACATCGTTGCTCACGACAAGGTTATTGCTTCCCTGTGTCAGCGAGGCGTTATGGCAGAGTCTGTCTCAAATGGTCTGGCAACCCTGACCGTTGAAAACGGAGTGGTGTTTGTTATCAAGCCCGATGGCTCGGTGAAACCGGTCGACTTCGCCTACCAGGTTCAGCCCGATGAGCTGGTGGTCGCGAACGGCTATGCCCGTTATGTCATGATGCAAAACGGTGAGCCTGTGTTGGTCGATCGTCCCTGTCCGACCTGTGTTTTGCTGGATGGCGCCGGAGTCTGGGTGTCGGATCTTGCCGATGATGTTCAGTTTGAACAGCCTGACAGCGATCAAGCACCGCCGGTTGGGCTGGATATCGAACAGCTCCAGGCATTGATCCTGGCCGGGGAAGATCCAACGGAAGTGTTTGAAGCTGCTGCTGCAGGTTCCAGTGGTGAGGCCGCCAACAGTGGTTTCGTGGTTGTTGATTATGATGGCGACAGCATACTTACCGAAGCGGGCTTTGATACAGATTATGAATTTGTGTTTCCTGAGTCAGACGAAGATACGGATGTCATCTACGCCGCAGGTGGCGGGGAATCTGTTTCACTGTCTGTGACGGAAGGCGATTTAGCGCCGGACACCTATCCCAGCCAAACAACGTCAGTTGTGCTGATAGAAGCCGGTACACTACCGCTCGATCCCACCAGTTTTACTTTTGACGCTAGCACTCTGAATGCTTTACTGAATGAACTCAACAGCGAAGTGACATCTGGCGGTCAGCCCGTCATTTTCCGTTTTGACGCTGGCCAGAATGCCATTGTCGGGGAAAGTCAGGGGCAAACTGTTATCACTGTTTCTCTGGTGGCTGAATCGAGTGGCCGGGATGTGGTTGTGACGTTAACGACTGTGTTGAGTGGTCCGGTTGATCACCTCGACAGCGGTGCTGGCGGCAGGGTTGCTATCGCTGATGATGTTCTGACGATTCTGGCAGATGTGCAGGGTGCTGATGTCGCCGGTAATGCCTTAGATACTCCTGTCAGCGTGACAGTCACTGTTGTGGACGGTACGGATCCTGCCTTTGGCGCAGACCCAGGTACACGTCTGGATGAATCGGCAGATATGGGCGTGGTGCAGATGGGCAACGTACCACTGGATATCGGCAGTGATGCTATTGAAGCCCTGGTGTTTAATGCGGATCAACCGGCGCTGAACGGGCTGACCAGCAACGGTTTGCCAACGACGCTGAGCGTCGATGGTAACCAGTTAACGTTGGTGGATGCTCAAGGCAATACTGTCCTCGCCGTCAGTATTACACTGGATGGTGCCTATGCTTTCACACTGTTCCAGCCTATTGATGAGCTGATCTCAGATGAAACCGTCTTTAATCTGGGGGTGACAGCCATCGACTTTGATGGAGACACCACGCCTGGCACAGTGGTGTTGATCATTACTGACGGTAGCAATGCACCGGGCGGAGAAACGATTGATTTAGCTGTCACTGAACCGGATCTGTCGCCAAGCGGCTTTCCGGTAGCAAACACAAATTCAGTCACAGTGACAGCGGGTGTCGACAGACTCGACCCTGCAACATTGGCCGTTGATACTACGCAGAGCGCTGCATTACTGGCTGAGTTATCCTCAGAAGTACAATCTGGCGATCAACCCCTGACATTCACTTACCTTCCACAGACGAATACAATCGAAGGACGCTTACCGGACGGCACGCTGGCCGTCGATATTGTGCTGACGCCTGCTCAGGCGGCCAATGGCCTGGATATGACGGTGAGTGCCACGCTGACACAACATCTCCCCTTAAATCATAATCAGAGCGGGAACAGCGAAGGGCTGGTTGCAGTATCCGGCGATACTATAGTGATCACTGTTCCGGTGCAGGCGCAGGACACAGACGGTGATTTTCTGGATGATCCTGTGCTGGTCACCAGCACAATGACAGACGGTGTGTTTCCCGCTTTTGGTGATGACAGTGGTGCTATCGTCAATGAAACAACGGATGACGGCATTGCCGTCGCAGGCCAGATCGTATTGGATATCGGCAGCGATGATGTAGCCTCCGTTACTATCATCGATAACCAGGCACTGGCTGATGCGATTGGCGCCCTGTCCAGTAACGGCAATCCGGTTAGCTACAACGTGAGTGACAATCAGCTGCAGATATCCGATGCCTCCGGCAGTGTCATTCTGACCGCGACCATCAGCATTGACGGCAGTTATGAAGTGATCATCACCGATTCGTTCGATGAGCTGAGCGCCGATGACCAGATCATATTGCCTGTGGCGGTACTGGCAACGGACGACGACGGCGATACAGCGCAGGGGCAGATCACCCTGACGATTCAGGATGGTGACAACGCGGCAGGCGGAGAAACAGGCAGCATTACCTTCACTGAACCTGATTCTGAGCCGGATAACTATCCGCAGACCGGCACCGATGACATTGTGATATTGGCTGGCGCCGACCGCTTAGTGCCCGATTCGCTGGCGCTGGATCCGGCGCAGTTACAAGCCATTCTTGATGACCTGGGCGCGGTACTGACCTCGGATGCGCAGACCATCACTTTCTTGGTCAATCCAACAACAGGTGTGCTGGAAGGCAGGTTGCCAGACAATTCACTGGCGTTAGCAATCAGTTTTACCGTGGCTCAGTCCGGCAGTAAAGATCTGGCGGTCAGCATCACAGTAACCCAGCATGTGCCGTTAGATCATCTCGACAGCGCAGTGATCTCGCCATATATCACCACTAACGGTGAGACGATTGCATTAACCTTGCCGCTGAATGCCGAAGATACCGACGGTGATAGTTTAGCGACACCAGCAGAGATCACTGTAGTGATCAATGACGGTGATTTACCTGAGTTTCTGGTGGATACCGGGGTAACTGCCAATGAAACGGCTGATAACGGCCAGACATTGACAGGATCCATTGGCCTGGATATCGGCAGCGACGGTATTGCATCACTGGTGTTTGACGATACCCAGCCGGATCTGACGCTCACCAGTAACGGCAATCCGCTGACTCTGGTCCCGAATGGCGATCAGATCACGCTGGAGGATGATAATGGCACAGTGATCATGACGGTCACGATCACACCTGATGGTCAGTACAGTGTGATACTGACTGGCACGTTAGATCATCTGACCGGCGATTCGCTGGACATACCGATGAACCTCGTCATCACAGATAATGACGGTGATCAGGATACGGGGCTGATCACTGTGACTGTCACTGATGGCGAAGATCCTCCGGGCGGTGAAGTGATTGCGGTGACAGTGAATGAACCGGAGCTGGAGCCCAGTAATTATCCCGCTGAAAGCACTGCAACCGTGATCGTCTCAGCAGGAGAAGACAGGTTAGTACCGGAAACTGTCGAGATCGATCCAGCTCAGCTTGCGGCGCTGGTCACAGAGCTGAATGCAGAGCTGACCTCAGGCGGACAAGCTTTGACTTTTGCCGTCAATGTGACGACAGGGGTGCTGGAAGGCACACTCGCAGATGGAACTGTCGTTCTCAGTATTCTGCCATCTGCCGTACAGGTGGCGGGCAGCAATGATATCAGCCTGACACTGAATGTGATTCAGAATGCGCCGCTTGATCATAACCTGAACGGTAATAGCAACGGTTTTGTCACTGTCAATGGCGGGACGATTCTGATTAATTTGCCTGTTCAGGCCAGCGACGCGGATGGAGACCCACTGGCGCAACCGGTTGCTGCTACCGTGACTATTATTGACGGTAAGCTGCCGGCCTTTCTCGATGATACTCAAGTCACAGTGAACGAAACTGATGATCAGGGTGCCACTTTGCCCGGCAGCATAGGCATTGATATCGGCAGCGATGCGGTTGCCAGCCTGACGTTTTCACCGACTCAGCCGGGCCTGGTGGGGATACAGAGTAATGGCGAAGCGGTTACGGTTAACCGGGTAGATGATGATACGCTGCAGGTGCTCGACGCTGGCGGTAATGTGATCCTGACGGTCAGTATTGACGAGAGCGGTGCGTACGATGTCACCCTGACAGGCACTTTTGATCAGACAGATTCTGATCCTCTGGTGATACCGCTGAACGTGCTGCTGGCCGATGATGACGGAGATACCACGCCGGGCACTATCACTGTCAATATTACCGACGGCGGTGATGCCGCTGGCGGAGAGAGTGTCGCTGTTGCTATCACCGAGCCGGATTCTGATCCCACCCAGTATCCGGAAAGCCACAGTGAAGATATCGTCATTACCGCAGGCGCTGACAGATTAGTGCCGGAGTCGGTACAAATCGATCCGGCCGACGTGCAGGCATTGCTGGATGAACTCAATGCCGAAGTGGCATCGGGTACATCGCCGCTGACGTTTAGCTATGATCCGGCCACCGGGGTGCTGCAGGGCGCACTGGCTGACGGCACAGTCGCTGTCAGTATTGTGCTGACAGCCACTCAGGTCACAGGCAGCAATGATGTGTCGCTCAATCTGGCAGTCACTCAGAACCTGCCGCTCAACCATAATCTGGCAGGCAACAGCGATGGTTTCGTGTCTGTCAGCGGCGACAGTATTGCCATAAATTTCAATGTCCAGGCCGATGATGTCGATGGCGACAGCCTGATTACACCGGTTAACGCGACGGTGACGATTAGCGATGGCGATATTCCCGCGCTGCTGGAAGATACAGGCGTCACCGTAAATGAAACCATGGATAACGGCGTGCTGAACAGCGGTGGCAACATTGGTGTGGATATCGGCTCAGATGCCATAGCGACTCTGAATTTTGCGCCCGATCAGCCCGGATTATCCGGTATCAGCAGCAATGGCCAGTCAGTCAGCTTTGCGGTCAGTGACAATCAAATCACAGTGAGTGATGCCGATGGTAATCTCATACTGACAGTCACTGTTGCAGAAGATGGCAGCTACGATACGCTGCTGATCGGCACTCTGGATCAGGATACCGGCAACAGCCTGGATCTGCCGCTGAGCCTCATCATCACAGATGAGGATGGCGATACCAATACCGGCATTATCACTGTCACTGTGACCGACGGCGATGATCCTGCCGGTGGCGGAACGATTGCCCTTGCGCTGGCCGAGCCCGACCTGTCACCGAGCGGCTACCCGGCCACCAATTCAACCACGGCGGATGTTATCGCAGGGGAGGACAGGCTTGACCCGTCTACGATTGAAATCGACCCCGCTCAGTTGCAGGGGTTGATTGATGAACTGGAAGCAGAGCTGACATCAGGCGGACAGGCGCTGACGTTCAGCTATGACTCCGCAACGGGTGAGCTGACCGGCGCGCTGTCTGACGGTACGCCTGCCCTGACGATAACCCTGACCGCCGCACAGGCTGCGAACGGCCAGGATGTGACGCTCAGCTTTGCGACCACCCAGCATTTACCGCTTGATCATCATCAAGCCGGTAATAATACCGGGCTGGTATCGGTCAATGGCACGGATTTGGTGGTCAGTATTCCGGTACAGCTTGCGGATGTGGATGGTGATTCACTGCAGCAGCCTGTCAATGCCCAGGTCACCATTACCGATGGCGTTCTGCCTTCACTCGGGACCGACAGCGGCACCAACTTCACTGAAACCCTGGATGAACAGACGGTCAACGGCAGCATACCGCTGGACATTGGCAGCGATGCGATCGCCACACTTGAATTTGCACAGAATCAGCCATCGCTGGAGGATCTGGTCTCAAACGGTGTGAACACCAGTTATACGGTGACAGGCAATGTCATCGAATTGGTGACAGACACAGACGGCACTCCCGTACTGACGGTCACTGTGAATACCGATGGTACATACACGGTTGTGCAGCATCTGCCGCTGGAGCAACTGGAGGAAGGGGATGCCACCGAGCTGGTGCTGCCGCTTATCGCTGTTGATCAGGACGGTGACAGCAGTAATCAGGGCAATCTGATCATTAATATTACCGACGGCCCGGATCCGGAAGGCGGCAACCGAACCCTCAGCATCACCGAAGGCGATTTGGACACCACGGTTCCGGCAGACGCCTACCCGGTTGATAACGCCACTACCTTTGCAATTGCTGCCGTGACGGATGATCTGGTCGCCAGCACCCTGATGCTGGAAGCCGGTGCGGCAGACACGCTGCAAAATGAGCTGTCCGCTCTGACCTCAAACGGTGAAGCGTTAACCGCAGTTGTCGATGAATCCGTCGATGGCGTTGTCACTATTACCCTGGTGACAACGGGCGGCAATGATCCTGTATTAACCGTGACATTCACGGCCACCCAGAATGGCAGCGACGTGGATGTGGCCGCCAGTGTGGAGCAGTTCCGCCCGTTAGAGCATGTCGATTTCAACGGCGACATCGTACTGGCCAATGGCAGCGACATTCGCATTGATGTGCCCTTGCAGATCGCCGACAGTGACGGTGATTTACTGATAACCCCGGATGTGACCCGGATTGCGATCATCGACGGTGATCTGCCGGCATTTGGCAGCGATTCCGGTGCCAGCCTCAATGAAGGCGATGACGGAGTGGCAACCGGTAACGGCAGCATAGCGGTGGATACCGGCAGTGACGATATTGTTGCTGTGTTCTTTGATGCGACGCAGGCCGCGCTGGACAACCTGACCAGCAATGGCTTCGACACTGATTATCTGGTCAGCGGCGATACGATCACAGTGACCCGCACCGATGATCCCTCAGTCACTGTGCTGACAATCACCCTAGACACAGACGGCAACTATGTGGTGAACCAGACCCAGCCGCTCGATCAGTTTGATGCGCCGGATAACAATAATCTGTCCCTGACGGTACTGGCACAGGACAGAGATGGTGATGTCAGCGCACCGGGCACGATAACAATCACCATTGCCGATGGCACCAACGCCGACGGCAGCTTTACCGGTGTGAATACCATTGTCTTTACTGAAGGCGATCTCACCCCGGCCGATCCGGCCGACGGTTATCCGGTCTCGGGACAGACAGAGTTAACGATCAATCCGGGTGTCGACCGGCTCGACCCGGCCACAGTCACCCTTGATGCTGCCACGCTGGCCCAGCTGATCAGTGAGCTGGAGGCGGAAATCACCGCAAGCGGCCTGCCGGTGACAGCAAACTGGGATAATGCGACCAAGGTACTGAGCCTGACCGCTGGTGGTGCAACCGTGCTGACCGCGACGCTGGTCGCCACCCAGAACGCCGATGGCGCAGGGCTTGATATCACACTGGTGGTTGAGCAGCTTGCCCCCTTGGATCATAACGGGACAGACACCTCAGGCCTGGTGGTGTCGCAAAATGATCAGATTCAATTCCAATTGCCGGTTCAGGTGCAGGATAGCGATGGTGATTTTCTCGATAATCTGGTGCCGGTCAATGTGACGATTCAAGACGGTGATGATCCTGTACTCACTGCCATTGAAGCGGTGAGCGTGACAGAAGCCGATCTGGATGGCGGCAATGGCGTCCATCCGGGCACCAATCCCGGCGGTGACGGCGAGTCTGCTACCGGCCAGATCACGCTGGATTCCGGCTCTGATCAAGTGGCGGAATTTATCGTGGATGTCGATGCCTTTAACGCCGCCAATACCGGACTGACCTCAGGCGGCAATCCTGTGACTCTGGTGTATGACGCCGGGACAGACACTTATCTGGGGCAGGCCAATGGCGTCACAGTGTTCATTCTGGATTTTGATGTGGTGACAGCCAGTTACAGCTTTACGCTGACCGGGGCGCTTGATCACCAGCAACCGGATGACGATACCAGCCTGCAGCTGGATTTCACCGTCACAGCTGTTGATCAGGATGATGATCCCAGCGGTGCGATCACCCTGTCGGTCACCGTGAATGATGACCTGCCGGTAACGACTGATGTGACTTTCGATACCTTAGTGGAAGGCCAGAAAAGCAGCACGCTGGATCTGCTGGCGGTCAGCCAGGAAGGGGCCGATGATGCCCAAGTGACGGCCATTATTGACGCAGACGGTAACCGGACCGATTTAGCGAGCGGGGCGCCGGATGCCAGCGGGTTTGTCGCGGTAGATATATTTGAAAGCGGCCAGTTGATTGGTCAGTTATTCGTCCACCCGGAAGGTGACGCGTTTTTCGTGTCAGAGCCTGACATTGATCATGCCGATGCGGCCCTGACCAGCACGCTGACGTTCGAAGTGCTCGATGGCGATAACGATCTGGACACCAGCCTGATCAATTTGACTATCACTGATGACAATCCGGTGCTCATTGTGGGTCCTGCGCAGGGCGTGGAAGAGCAGGGACGCAATCCGGACCCGGACGAGAGTCTGGCCGATCCTGCGCTGGGGATTCCTGTCACCATGTCGATCGACCTGGGCGATCAGGACAGAGGCGAAACCATAGGTGATGTTTTTATTGTTCTGCCGGCTGACCCGCACGGGGATTTTTATTTTAACGGTGTGCTGATCACCCCGAGCGGCGGCCAGGTCCAAATTCCTGCCAGCGCGTTTACTGATCCCGACGGCGACGGTGTGTTTGAACTGCAAGGGGTGACCTTTGTACCAGAGCCCGATTATTCGACGGCTGCCGAGCCGGGCTTCTTGCTGGATTTCACCGTGACCGCCCAGATTGACGTCACACAAGGTACGCCGCCTGCTCAACTGACCGGCACCTTGTCCGTCGATGTGCAGGGCATTGCTGATGTGCCTGTCTGGGACGGCGCGGCACAGGTTCACTACGGCAACGGGCAGGAAGATGGCGATAACATCAATATCGGCCCGTCATTCAACGCCTTGCTGCAAGATACCGACGGCTCCGAAGAGCTGGTATACATTGTGCGCATTGTCGAAGGCGAGGGACAGATAGTCGGTGAAGGGCTGATTGATCAAGGCGACGGGTCTTTCTTGGTGCCTGTCAGTCAGATCAATACCTTGGCTGTCGACCCGGCGGATAACTTCAGTGGTGATATTCGCCTTGAATTGATCGCGCAGAGTACAGAAACACTGAACCCTCTGGCTGGTTCGGAAACTGCCCAGTCTGTGGTGCAGGAAGTGGTGATCAATGTGCTGCCGGTGGCGGACGATGCACAGCTCAAAGTCACACGCGTTGAAGGGTTGGAAGATGAACCCATTCCGCTCAGTGACCATATCACCCTGACCGAGCTGGATGACACCGCCGATGATTTTGGTGTCGAAACCCTGTTCGTCCGGATTTCCGACCTGCCCGATGGCGCCGTACTGCTGCAAAACGGCACACCACTCACCCCGGATGCCAATGGTGTCTATGAATTTGCGTATACCGACATCGGCGAGATTGAGTTGCAACCGGTGCCTGAAAGCAATGTCGATTTTTCGTTCACCGTGGAAGGCGTTGTCCGTGATGAAGTAGACATTACTCTGGCAGACGGCACCACCACCACGGCGACCGATGAGCGGGTGATTCCGGCGAAAACCATCGAGGTGGATCTGACGGGTGTCGCTGATTCGCCGAACTTTGACATTGGCGGGACCAGTTGGACCGAGCTGCCGGACGGTGGATTGCCGGGGGTGGAAACTACGATCAATGAAGACGAAGAAGCGGTGCTTGATTTCAGTGTGATTTCCGGAGAGCTGGTATTAGCGCCAACGGATACGTCGGAAACCCTCTCGCTGGTGATCAGCAATATCCCGGAAGGCACACAGTTCTTTGATGCCGATGGGAATCCTCAGTCGATTGTTTATGCCGGGATTGACCCGGCCACAGGCACCCCGAAATATGAAGTGAAGCTGGATGCCGGAACGATTACGGTCAGGCCGCCTCTGCACAGCACCGAAGATATTGTGCTGAACGCCAAAGTGGTGGTGACAGAAAACGATGGGGATCAACTGGAACAGGAAAGCCAGATTGTGATTCACATCGAGCCGGTCATTGATGCCGGGGATTACACCCAGACCAGTCAGGGACTGGAAGATCAACCGGTGACCATCAACTGGCAGCCACCGTTCAGCGACAGTAAAGAGTTTGCCACAGGGCTGACGCTTCAGAATATACCGACCGATCCGGGCTACAGCCTGCAAATTAACAATGGCGGAACTATCACTGCCCTGACGGTGGATGCTTCCGGCTCTGTCACCCTGACTGCGGCGGAATTTGCGTTACTGGAGGGTGGGGCACAGCTTCAGCTGATTGCGCCGGAAGATTCGGATCTGGATGTCACAATCAATACCCTGGTGATGGTGCAAGAGAACGATGTGGATTCACCGGCTGTGGCAACCAAAGAAGTGGCTGGCACGGTCACGCTGAATATCACGGCTGTGGTCGAGCCGGATGGCGTCATTGGCATTCAAACCGGGACAGACACCAATGGCGATCCCATTTTTACCGATACGCTGGTGGTGGGCGACCGTCTGGATCTGACTGGGGGCGGCGGCTCGGAGGGTTCGATTCACTTCCTGGATCTGGATCCGAGCAGTGATGAAGTCGTGACCGATGTGGTTCTGACCTTCCGCGATGCGGGCGGTAATCTGCTGACCGGTTTTGTGGTCGAAGGCGCGATTAACAACGGAGATGGCAGCTGGTATGTGCCGGATGGCAATCTGGATCAGATTGTCGTGATCCCGCCACCGGGATTTAACGGCACAGCTACGGTAGAAGTGGCAGGCCGGGTGCAGGATCTCAGTGATGATGGCGACGTCAGCGCGCTGGTGGAATTTACCGATACGGTGCAGGTGACTTTCACCCGTGGCGCGGAGGATCAGGTCGCTGCTGAGATTCAGATTGACGAGACGATTGAAGTCACAGGGACGGAAGACACGCAGGTCGATCTTGGCAGCTTTCTGAATCAGATCGTCAGCCTGAACAGCACTGCAGGTGATCAGGGTGATGATGAATTATCGCTGGTGATTGATGCAGGCAGCTTGCCACCGGGCGTGACGATTTCCGGCACTGATTTTAACTTTGTGACCAATCAGTATGTGATCAAAACGACGGTGAATCCGGACGGCACCATTGATTTAAGCGGCGTGAGCCTGAATCTGCCGCAGGATTTTGCCGGGGACTTTACGATCAGTGTCCAGTATGTGAATACAGACACGGTCAGCGGCGATACCGATCAGCAGCTTGATGAGATTCCCATCCGTATTTCACCTGTGGTGGATCAGCCGGACTTCACATTAAGCGTGGTGGAAACGCAGGGGCTGGATGCGGATCTGCAACCTGTGTCGGACAGCGGCGAAGCCGAAGTCATCCAGACTGGCACGGCCTATGAAGACGGGCAAATCATTCTGGATGTGTCGGGCTCTGTCGGCGATATCAGTACCACACAGGCGGAAGGGCTGGAAACCATCACTCAGGTTGTGGTGACTGTCACCGATCCGGCAACCGGGACATTGCTCGACAGCAATGGGAATCCGGTCAGCTCACTGACGATTACGGATCTGAGCCAGCTGGACAGCATTGTCTTCCAGCCCGCGCAGGATTTCAGCGGCACTGTGTCGTTGTCGCTGTCGGTTGAAGTGACAGATACCGCGAGTTATGACATTACCACCGGACCGGCGACAGAAAGTGATACTGCAACCTTCAGTAATACGGTGACCTTTGAGGTGGTCGCTGTGAATGATTCGGTCGATTTTGTCGGCACCGATGTGCCGCTGGTCGGCGATGAAGACACGGCCATCAGTCTGTCGGGCTTGGGGGGCTCAGTCGTCGACATTGATGGTTCCGAGCAAATTCTCTCTGTCAAATTGACCAACGTGCCGGAAGGGTTTGTGGTCAGCGGTGCGGCCAACAATGGCGGCGGTGAATGGACCATTGCTGTGCCACCGGGCAGTACGAGCTTTGATCTGAGCAGTGTCACAATCACACCGCCGATGGATTTCAGCGGAAACGCAGAAATTGGGGTGACGGTCTTCACTCAGGAGGAAAGTTTGTCGACGCCGTCTGAACAGACTGCGACCTTCACACTGCAGGTCGATCCGGTGGCAGATCGGGTCGATACCGATGTCACGCCGACGGCCAGCGGCACGGAAGATCAGAACATCGATCTGATCCTGAATATTGAAGCGTTCGATGACGCGCCCAGTAATACGAACGGGGCGGCAAATGTGACTGAAAATCCGCCGGAAACGCTGCAGGTTCTGGTGTCGAATGTACCGGAATCCAGCAGTATTGCGCTGCCAGACGGTGCCAGCGGAACGGTGACTGACAACGGCAACGGCACCTGGCTGGTCACGGTCGATAGTGCTGATCTGGACCGTTTGGTCTTTGTGCCGGGCGATGCCAACCGAGAGAACTGGAATGGCGAACTGAACCTTGAAATCCGCGCCGTGGATCAAACCGATGTGGCCACCGACGACAAGGCCGTGTTCACCACAATCACGGTGGATATCGATCCGGTGAATGATGCCCCGGTGAATGAAGTACCGTCGGATCCGCTGGTGGTGGATGAAGATAACACACTGCTGATCACGGCACTGCAGGTCACGGATGTGGACGTGGATGAAACGTCCGAGGGTACCATGACGGTGACACTGAGCGTCAGCGACGGCGTGCTTGCTGTGCCGGGCGGCAGCAATACGGGCGCGCTGACGATCACCGGTGACGGGACAGACACCTTAGTGCTGGAAGGCTCTGTTACAGACATCAACACACTGCTTGGCAGTGGTTTGAATTTTACGCCGGACCTGAATTTCAATGGCGATGTCACGCTGACGATGACGTCCAATGATCAGGGCAACACGGGCGCTGGCGGCCCGCTGGAAGACAGTGACACGGTGACCATTCAAGTGCAGGCCATCAATGATGCACCTGAATTGCCAGCATTGCCCGATCAGACCGTGGCGGAAGAGGAGGTACTGACTCTCAGCGGTTTATCCGTCACTGATGTTGATTTCGGCGAAGCCGGATCAACCGGCGTGATGACCGCCACGCTGAGCGCGGATCAGGGCACGCTGACCGTGACTGTCCCCGGTGGTTCGTCGGTCATCGTGACCGATAACGGGACAGGCGCAGTGACGCTGGAAGGCAGCCTGGATGAGATCAATGCCATTCTGGCTGCGGGTGTGGATTATCAGGGAAATGCGGATTTCAATGGCGCAGATACGGTCACAGTGACGGTTAATGATCAGGGCAACGTTGGGACTGACGGCCCGAAAACTGCCACAACCACAGTGAATGTCACGGTGACGCCGGTGGCTACACCGCCGACACTGACACTGTCTGTCCCGCAGACCGCAGTGATGCGGGGTGCGCTCGGTGCGGTCATACCGTTACTGGGACTTGAAGCCGTCGCGGGAGATACGAATGAAACTCTGACGGTGCAGATTCGCAATCTCGGCACGGGTCAGTTAGTCGACAGCACCGGGGCTGTGGTCGGGACAGACAATGGCGATGGCAGTTGGACGGTCACTGCGGCACAGCTCAGTGATATCTTGGTCAGTAATTTGCCGGAAGGGATCAGCAATCTGTCCGTGGTTGCGGTTTCTGAAGAGGTAGACGGCAGTCAGGCAGAATCAGCGCCGGTCGCGATTGAAGTCCGCGTCGATGATCCGGCCAATACCGGCGGGGAAATCGGGGCCGGTGACAGCGGCGCACCGAATCTGGTCATCAGTGCGGATGGCGGGGACACGCTGCTGGGGGGGGATGGCGATGATATTCTGATTGGCGGCTTAGGTCAGGATATTCTGGTCGGTGGTGCAGGTGATGACATTCTCTGGGGCGGTGAAGAAGGTGGCACCGGTGACGGGGTTCGTGATCTGTTCAGGTGGATTGCGGCTGATTTAGGCACGGCCGGCAATGAAGCCACGGACACGGTGAAAGATTTCGAAGCCGGCATCGACGGCCTGGATCTGACCGAAGCGGTGGATACTTCCGGCAGCAGTTCCTTTGATGATCTGACTGCTCAAATTCAACTGGCCGACAGTGGCAGTAATACGCTGCTCAATATTCTTGACGGCGGTGTCCTTGTGCAGAGCATAGTGCTGGAAGGTGTCAGTCAGGCCAGCTTGCTTGGCGAAGATCCGGCCGGATTAACCGACGGAGAAAAACTGGAAACTTTATTTAATAATGGCGCTCTGCTGCTTGATATCAGCTTTGCCACCATAGCGGATGATCAGCTGGCAGCGGAAGCTTCGGGCAGCACGCTGAACGGACTGGCCGGTGACGATACCCTGATTGCCGGACCCGGTGATGACATCTTAACCGGCGGGGAAGGTGCCGATAATTTTGTAATCAATACTTCGTCTGTCACCACGCCGGCCAATACCGATGTGTTTACAGATTTGAATCCCGGTGAAGATGTACTGACCTTGTCGGATGTTTTACCGGACGGCGGCGCTGATAACTTAACCCGTCTGCTCGATAACATTGATGCCAATATCGATACCAGCGACAGCATCAATCTGGCAGTAAGTACGGTGAGTGGGGAGCACAATGTGGTGCTGGAAAACCTGGACCTGGGCGGCTTGGATCTGGATATCAGTTCAACCGCCACAGAAATCGTCACTTCGCTGTTCGACAATAATGTATTTAACCTGGATCCCTAGTGGCTGATGTGGGAGATCGCACCTTGATCTAATGAGCATTACGCCACTCGCATGGCCGCTAACCGGTACAGATCCAGCGCGCGCCGTTTCTGTTGTTCAGTAGGGCGCTTATCATGGCAGTAAAGCCAGTAGCAGGATTTCAGAATCTCATTGACCTCATCATGCTGTAGCCCGACAGGGGTAGCCAGTGCGGTGAGTTCCAGTATTAAAAAACACAGCTCATGGTGAAACGGTACGATGAAAAAAGCACGATAAGCGTGTTTTAGCGCTTGATTGGCAAGGTTTTGTTGCCGGTATGACTGTGCCTTCTTAACCAGTGCGCCCCCCAATCTCAGCCGTTGGTAAATTTCATCCTGAAAGCCGTTCAGCAGCTCAATCTGACTGAGCATCAGTCCTTCATCTTCTGTCTGACCGCAAATTTTCCGCGCTTTGACCATTGCCGCTTCATACATGTCCGGCATACCACAAAATCCATACATACGTGCCAGATTCAACGCGGTGTAAAAGTCATCTGTCTCTACGCTATCCATGTCAATTTGACTTGCGATGCTGTAGCAATTTTGAATCTCCCCGCGCATGCAGGCGAGTATCGCCAGACCAACCAGAAAGCTGGGGTGATTTTCGAGCCGTTTATCTTCTTTCACTGCTTTCTGATTTAGCTGAACAAGCGCACTACGGGCTTCATCAATCAGTTGTGTTGTGTGTTTGGCATCACGGGAATAGATGCTGGCCAATAGCAGTGAGATGGCGGCGTTCACTTCCACGCCATAACTGTACTGGCTGGTATCTGCGACTTTGCGGATGAAACGCTGATAGCCGGTTGCGGCTTTATTATGGTTCTGCTGGTGGGCATATAAGTTGGCAATGATAAGTTCCCGGATCGGGTTAGCTGGATTGATTTTATGAAGCATCAGAAAATGTTGTAAGGCTTGCGGCAGTTCGTTTTGTCTGATCAGACAGTTAGCCAGCCCCTGGCGGGCTTTGGGGTGGTACGGATGTTTTGCCAGTATTTTATGGAAAATCTCTTGTGCCTGCTTGAGTTTTCCCAAGCCTTGCAGTGCATTACCAAACCCTATCATGGGCCAGATATGTTGTGTTTCCGTACAGGCCTTTAAATACAGGGTTTCAGCTTCCTGATGGCGTTGTAACCGCAACAGACAGTCACCCTGTATGCGTGTGATGTAGCCCTTATATTTGGGGAAGTCCTGGGTTAGTGACGAGGCGAGATGCAGGGCTTGTTCGTACTGTTTTTCATCAATAGCAGTCAGTAATACCTTCAATACCGTTTTTCGCTCCAGTACGTATTCGATTCTCGAAATGAAATCAGAAAAACGAAACGGCTTAATCAGATAATCATCGGGTTCCAGTTCCAGAAAATGGGTCACGACTTTCTGGCTGTTATCGCCGGTCACACAGATAAAGACGCTGCTGGGTGATAACAGATGATTATGTTTGATTTCCTCAAAAATAAGTCCGCCATCAATATGGTGCTGCATGTTGTAATCACAAAGTACCACGTCGAACTGGTTAGTTCGCAGTAACCGAAGCGCTTTCAGGCTGTCTGTGGCGGCCTGAATGTGTGAGTTGGGCACACCGGCATTAGTCAGCATAGAGCGCGTCAGTGCAATAGCCATATGACTATCGTCAATGATTAAAAAAGAGTGGTGGCATAACAACATAGGCCTCGCCTTCCCCGACAGAGGTTACTCACATAAAAGATTAGCTCATTGTTGCATATGCGTTCAGAAAATCACGCTACTTAGTTACCATAACTGCAGAATTAAAATCTGTCTCAGTCGGTTCAGTTCTGGATAATACTGTTGTGTCATGGCATGTCTTCGCTCTAAGAAAAGATCATAAGACCAGATAATCAAGGTCATAAAAGCAAACGCGAATCATCAGGACAGAAACGGAATCCGCTTCTCACTTCGGGGTAAACCGTTAAATCGACAGTCATATCCGTCTTATTCACTGAGATTCCAGTGAGAAAGCAATCCTATCTTGTTGATAAAATGGCCTAATTATTGATGAGATGAGGACGGGTAATGCCGGTAACAGTAAGTGCAGATGGGTTGAGTATTGTCCACCAAGGCTCGGAGGGCGTAGCAAACGCCGATATTCCGGATGTTTGTATGACACAGTGCGGGCCACCCGTTGTGCCGATTCCTTATTCCAATGAAGCCAAATCGGCCGATCTGGTGGATGGAACGACAACGGTGACCATGGACGGTGGCAACAGTATCGCGATCAAACCCAGCAAATTCTCGACCAGTACCGGCGATGAAGGCGGAGACAAGAAGGGCATAGTCTCTGGTGTAATTCAGGGAGAAGCCGCTTTTGTCACCGCCTCTGCAACCGTCAAAATCGAAGGCGAAGGGGTTGCCCGCTTGTCCGACATGATGACCATGAACAAAGCCAATACCATGTGCCTGTCTGGCGTATCCCAAGCCAGTGTCGAGGTACCGCCAGACGAAGCCGCAACGTTTGATGTCACCCTGAGTTGCCGATACCCAACGGGTGCTCCGTTGGCAAATGCGCCTTTTACGGTTACCGATGAAGGCGGGGCGGAGCTGGGCAGCGGCACTCTGGATGCTTCCGGACAGGCCGTGGTCAGCGGGTTGGAAGAAACCCTGTGTCTCTTCAATATTCAGGAATCTCAGGATCCGTATCAGCCTTACAATAACCTGCCGGAAAATAGCGTCGAAAACCCGTACCCGGATTTATTCAGCTATTGCTCAGCCGTGGCAGGCAATCGCGTGCCGTTCTGGCAGGAACGCAGTGGCGTACGCAACGACTGGGGCGTTTTGCTGTCGGAAACCTTCTCTGATCCGGATTTCGAATCACTGGTGCGGTTTGAAAGCCAGTTCAGCGCCACGTATTTCGCCACCGAACATCAGCATAAAGTGTTTGGCGAATGCTTTGTGTCAGCACTGGATTGGATTCAACGCGACGCAGACACAGTCGATCACTACGTACCGCTGATTCACAGCCTGGCGCCACTGTGCCATCCGCAGGGTCATATTCTCGATGCCTTGTTCACACCGGACGAGTTTCTGCCGCCGGCCTTTTTACTGGGTGGTGTGCGCTATCACGGCACAGGCAACAGTATCGAATACATCCGCAATATGGACTGGGACGCTGTCGCTCAGTCGTTCAGTCAATACATCGACAATTTTGTCGGTGTGATAGCCGATTATCTCGCCTTTATTAAACTGCAGGCTGAATACGAGCACCGCACCGTGATAGTAGAAGGGATTGCCCGCTATGAAGACGGCTTGAAAACCCTGAAGCGGCTTCTGCCGGACATTACGGCACAATATTTTTCTTCGTTAAGTGAGAAGTTGGTGCAGCTAATTGAAAACGCAGAAGAAAGTATTGTGACAAACACCCAGGTTTCCGGTTACAGTTCCACGGTCGGCCAGGTGACTGCTGTGGTTTTCACAACAGCAAACACCGGACAGGAAAGCCTGATTCCGTTCCTCGATGTGTATTCAGACTAAGGTGACACGAGCATGAAAACCGCATTTCCCATCTGTCAGGTCGACGGTAGCCAGTTCAACGATGTTTCCGCGCTGAAGGTGCTGCTGAACGGGCAGACCAGCGGCCGTTACATCATCAGCAAAGGCCGTGGCTGGCACGGTGGCATTCACTTCAATAACCGCATTGCATTCTGGGCACAGCACTTCCAGCCAGTTCAGGCCATGGCCGACGGTGAGCTGGTGGCTTATCGCATGGCGGAAGAATACCCGACCACACAGTATCAGGAGACCACATCCAGTTACAGCAACAACTTCTGCCTGCTGCGCCATACCTTCCAGAACCCGGATAAAGAAGACGAAAGTTATACTTTCTATTCCCTCTACATGCATTTGCAATCGCAGAAAGAAATCCAGGATTCAATCACAGCGGCGGAGAGTGCGAGTCAGATATCCTATATCCGCTTGAAAAAGAACTGGAACTCTCGGAGTGAGCCGGGAAGTGCAGATTTTGACAAGAAAGTGTTACTGCCTAAAGATTCAATCCTGAAGCTTATTGATCCTTCACGAGCAACAGTAACCAAAGACAAGATTAGAAATACCGAATATGACTTTCTTAAGGTCAAGGTGGTTTGCGTCGGTCAGTATGTTGGTAATAAGGATAAAGTTAAGATTCAGAATGAAGCCGATCAGAAGCTGAATCAAGAGGTCTGGCTGGCCATTAAGCAATACGGTGAAGGCACCAATCCAGAGGAGTTTTGGAACAATTTGGCTGAGCCGTTAACCAAACAAATGCCACCATGGCACACCCAAAATGGCCCGGAAAATAATTTGCCCATCGTCGCTGATGGTACCGTCCAGGTGCCTGAACTACCGATGAACATTAAAGCCGGCGAACACCTGGGTTATCTGGGTAAGTACGAGTACCTGAAAAATGCCCAGGGCAATATTGATCAGGAATATCGCGTTCATCTTGAAGTGTTCTCAAACGATCGCCCGCCGGAATATTTCCTGAAAGCGCTGGCTGGTGGACAAGAAGAACATGGTTTTCAGGTGATCGATGGCAGCAGCAGTACCGGCGTCATGGAGCCGGCAAACACCTTCTTCAACGACATTCGCCGCGCAATCGACACAGATAACGACGGTCAGATCTCAGAAAACGAACTGGTTGCCTTCTATCAGGCCGCCACTAACAGACTTGAAAAAGTAATCGCCAAGCACCCGAGTGAGTGGTATTTCAAGGCTGAAGAGCACTGGTTTAATCAAGTATTGGCAATGAGCCAAAAGTTGGCAGAAGCGAGTTTAAGCCGATATTTTGATTCAACTGAAAGTTATATGTCGTCGGAATTTCGTAAAAATTTTGTACAGTCATACGACAGTTTTGCCATCCATGAAAAAGAGCGCATCGATAACACCAGTTGGATGCAGGACATCAACCCTGAAAAACTAGAACTAAAGCCAGAGGTGTGGCATTTTTGGCCGCTGGGTGTCACTTCTTTATTAGATGATGAAATGGATGAAAAGTGGTTGAAAGTACCCTATGGTCAATTGACTTTTGATAGTGAAGGTAATGATATCCCAGGTAATGTGTTTTTTACTCGAAAACCACATGTGCCAAACAAAAGTGGTGAGGTGATCGGGGATTCAGGTATTACAATAGGACGAGGTCTTGATATAGGGAAAAGATCAAAGTCTGAAGTGAAGAAAATATTGGATGACGCGCATTTAAGCTGTAATAAAATCTCAAAAAAATTATATGATTGGCTCTTAGATGGTGCGGGTAAAACTAAAGGTTCAGCTTATGAATATTACTTGACACTTAATAATAAAGTACCTGAAAGTGAGCAAGTAATAACAAGAAAAATGCAATATTATATATTCACGGGAATCTATGGTTATTATGAAGATGATGCGAAAAGGTTAACAACAAAAGATGATGTTAGAAACGCTTATATAAATGGGAATGATTTAGATTGGGATGATTTACCTGAAAATGTAAGAGAGGTAATTATTGATTTAGTATATGTCGGTGTTTACACAGGAAGTAATGATAAACGTGGTAATTCAAGAGGAAAAGTTGTACCAGCCATTTATAAGGATTTGCAAGAAAGTAAAAGTGGAGCTAGTTCAGACTTTTATACTGTTATGAATGATCAGAGTTTTTGGGTTACTAAGTTTAAAGTTGATAACAATAGATTTATACGAAGAAGAAGGCATTTGAAATGAAAATAATAATCATTTTTGCATTACTATTTAGCTCTACATACATTTATGCTGAAAATATTGAGAATTATGAATACTATCAAACTTGGAAAGAGTTACCTGAGGATGAGTCTATGGGAGCAATTTATATTAAGAGTGATGACCCGTGCATTATTGTAGCCAATAAATCAAAAAGCACTAAAAAAAGATTTTGCGAACTTTTACCAAGTAAATTAAACCTTGAGTCTGATTATCCTACAATTTTTCCATATATGCTAAAGTTTGATGGTGTGGTATTAGAGTTTTTTGTGGTAGCTCCTTGGAATGAGCAAAAATGTAAGATTGATTTGAATAAAGAAGTTATTCATTGTGAATCAACTGGTAAGTAGTAAATCTTAAGTATATATTGGGGATAAAATATCCGGAGAAAGGTAGGGGTGGTTAATGAATGCATAAAGTTATTTATATTATAGTATTGTTCTTTTTAATTAATATCTCTGCAAAAGTGAATTCTGATTCATTTAATTATGAATTTACATGTGATGATTTACAGAAGGGGAGAATGATCTACGATAGTAAAATAGGGTCTTATCCTGAATACGAAATGGATGATGGATATAGTGGTATTATTGATTTCAAGTTGCTAAATGATGAAATAACAATTTACCATCAAGGATTACTTGTATCTTTAATAGATATAAAATCCGATTCGGTTGAAGTTAATAGTGAACAATTTACTGTTATTGCTTCATCATCTAAATATTTCACTTTTGCGTTTATGAATGAATTGTCAAATATTGAATATGTCAATCTTGAAAATGAAGGGAATGAAGAAGAAATATTTACGTGCAAAAACCCAAATACAAAAGATGAAACAGAAAAATTGATAAAGTATATAAAAAATAAAGTCTAATAACATGGAGGTAGTGAAGTGAATTTTTTGATAAATATGACTTTTTTGATGTTATGTAATAGTGATAAAATCAGCAAGACTGTTTTAATAATTAAAATGATAACAATGAAAATTTCTAGAAGTAAAGATATTTCTGGAGATTTTTATAAATAAAAGATCAAAAAAGTAATGAAGAAGTTAAATTACAGTCAAAAATTTCATGTTGGACATCATGGAGATGGTGCTTTTGCATGGACAGGGTTTGCAGGATGAAAATTAATAGAATGTTCACGTCAGCTCTTATTATTTTATCCATAAATTGTAAGGCAGAAGAAGTAATTAATGATTTTCAATATAAATTGGTTTGTAATGATTTACACCAAGGTAAGATGATACATGGAGATTTTGATACTTATCCGGAATATGAAATGGATGATGGTTATAGTGGAGTAGTTGATGTATCCATAAAAGATGGTTCGATTTCAATTATTCAGGATGATAAATTTATTGTATCTAGAAACATAGTGACCGAGTACGTGGAGTTTGACAGTTCTGGTGAAATACTTGTTAAAGTTCGTGATGGATATTATTACACATTACTTTTGAATAAAGAACCTGCTTTGATTAATGTTGTTAATATTGAAAATAAGGGTGATGAAGATGCATTTTTTGAGTGCCATAATATTGATTATAGGAAAAATTTTCAGGAGTTAGAGGATTATATAATAGATATAAAAAATAATGAAAAAGTCAATTGATGTAAGAGTGAGAAATGACTCTACCTGAATTCATGATTCACGTGTTGGAAAAAGGACGTGATTTTCTGGAACAGCATGCCAGTCGCCATTTTTAGTCTGAAGTAATCTTCCTGCAATCTGTATATCGCGAGAAATCATGTTGTTGTACGATAATTTTATTAACCATAAAAAATCGCGTCTCAAACAAACAGCGTGGGTTCAGTATCTAGATTTGGAGAAATTGGAATGCTGGTAATTTGTTTTCCAGCATATATGCGCTCTCGGCGAGCTTATGTCAGCATGGGCAGGCGAAAATTTTTGAGTGTCAAACGACAAATGGGAAGTTGATCTCAATTTGTGGTCGTAACTAACAGTTGATGTATCAATTTGGTCGCCCTGGTCATGTTAAACGAGGGTGTTCATAGTTCTGTGTCAGCATAAGTCACAGATCCACATATTGATCAACCCTGTTCGGGAAGTGGAGACT
>NZ_JAUOQQ010000030.1:0-56771 GCF_030547675.1 Photobacterium sp. 2_MG-2023 | reverse complement strand
TGGATGAGCATGTCTGGCTTGAATCCACCCCATTTACAGGCACACCATAACACGCACCACAATGCCTCACCCGAAAAGCAGAAAAGCGCCCAAGTGCGCTTTTCTGCTCTGAATTCAATCTGTTTATATTGGAAAACAGCACTGGTTTTTCACGTTCCGCAGCATAGGCTCACGCCTGCCAACAGGTGTGAAAACAGAATCAAAGTTGTGAGCCTCATCTAACTGAAAACTAACGAACTAGTTGGCTAGTTTGATTTGCGTTCATAGTAGGGATATCATCGTTGTCGCGTTAAGCCATTATGCATCTATACACTATGCATTTGAATTATTATGTATTGGAGTCAATATGATGCCTGACAATGTATCAAATGATTCAAATTCACTTGGAGTATTCTTCCACCATGGTCAGTACATTACTTCTATATTGCATCGCTTCATTTACCGTGACCGTCATTCCGGGGCCGACCATGCTGTTATCTCTATCGAACGGTGTGAGTAAAAATAAGAAAATTGTACTTTATGGTATTTTAGGGGCTGCTATCTCTGACGCAATTTTGATCAGTGCTGCCGGGCTGGGACTGGGGGCATTAATGGCGGCTTCTGAAACCCTCTTTCTGACCGTCAAATATTGTGGCGTGGCTTACCTGCTGTGGCTGGCATACCAGTTGTGGCGCAGTACACCTTCAGCCGGCGCATTAACAGCAGACAAACTCAAAAGCACACAAGTGCACAGCCCAGCAGCAGCGTTCCGGCGCAGCCTGTTCGCAGCCCTGTCAAATCCAAAGGGGCTCCTGTTCTTCGGCGCCTTTCTGCCTCAGTTTCTGGATTTAACAGCGCCGGTTTTCATGCAATACGTGCTCTTCGCGGTGGCTACCATCGTGATTGATGTCGCTGTGATGCTGGTTTACGCAACGGCAGGTTTTCAGGCAGCAAAGTATTTATCGGTCAGTCGCCTGAAATCGCTCAACAAGACCTGTGCTACCGTGCTGGTCGCGATGGCGTCGGGGTTAGCATTCTATAAAGAAGCAGCCTGAGAGTTTTTCACTTCAAAAACAATCACCAACGCCATAGGCGGTGGTTTAGGGGTGACAAAGAAAAGCGCCCGCGGGCGCTTGTTATATGGATGGACGTTTGTATCTGGCATTGATCAAATCTTCAATGAGCTTTTGATCTTTTCTGGCCTGCTCATAACGTTGCTTAGCTTGCCAGCGCTCCATCACGGTTTCCAAGCCTTTTACCTTTACCTGACTTTGCTCCAGCGCCTTTTTCGTGCGCTGACTTTCTGCGTGCATCAGCGCCATTTCGTGCTGCTGATGGGAAATCAGGCGGCTGAGCATAGTATTGACCTGAGTGGTGTTCTGCAGCGCCAATGCGTTCAACCCGGCGCTTCCTTCTTGCTGACAGCCCGATTTCAGCCCGGCCAGCGCCTGTAGTTGCTGGGCAAAAAAGCCGACCTGATCTTGCTGACGTGCAAAGTGCTGTCCGTGACGATCACGCTGCTGCTCAGCAATCTGCTGAAGCTGACTCACAGCTTTCAGTCTGCCCTTCATCACACCGTCTCCTAACCTTACTGCGTTTGCGTAAACAACTCAGCAAGCCGAACCAGCGACTGTTGGTAGTCAGTCACTTCATCAACCTGCTGAACCAGAAAATCTTTGAGTTGCGGAAACACCTGGACAGACAGATCCAGTTCGGCGTCTTGTCCGGGCTGATACCCGCCTAAAGGCAACAGCTCTTTGACTTGCAAGTAGTTAGCATTGAGCTGCCTGAAACGGTTGGCCACTGTGACATGAGAATTTTCGGTACAGCTGCTCATACAACGGCTGATAGAGGCATTAATATCGATTGCCGGATAATGCCCCTGCTCTGCCAGCGTACGGGATAACACCACATGACCATCAAGAATGGCACGGGCAGAGTCCACCACAGGATCCTGCTGATCATCGCCATCCGCCAGTACGGTGTAAATTGCCGTCAGGCTGCCATCCGGGTGCTCACCGTTACCGGCACGCTCAAGCAACTGAGGCAACTGGCTGAACACTGAAGGCGGATAACCACGAGAAGCAGGCGGCTCACCCAGGGACAAGGCAATTTCACGCTGCGCCATGGCGTAACGTGTTAAAGAGTCCATCAGCAGCAGGACATCTTTGCCTTTATCGCGATAATATTCCGCTACGCGGTGACACAGTTTAGTGGCACGCAGGCGCATTAAAGGGGATTCATCGGCCGGCGCCGCTATCACCACAGCACGCTTCATACCCTCTGCACCGAGATTGCGCTGTATGAATTCCCTGACCTCCCGGCCTCGCTCACCAATCAGACCCACGACAACAATATCGGCTTTGGTGTTTTTGGTGATCATGCCCATCAGGACACTCTTACCCACGCCACTGCCTGCCATGAGTCCGATCCGCTGGCCTTTGCCCAGGGTCAGTAATCCGTTGATTGCACGTATACCCACATCCAGCGGTGTATCGACCAGGCGACGCTTTAACGGATTGATCGGTGAAGGGTTCAGCGACACTTTCTCTCCGCCTTTTAGCGGGCCAAGATCGTCAAATGGCTCGCCAAGACCGTTAACGACCCTGCCAAGCCAGTGATCACCGAGCGCGACTGTACTGTCGCCGTCCAGCGGGACGACTCTCGCTCCGGCGTACAGCCCGCCTAACTGCCTCACGGGCATCAAATACGCCACGTCGCGGTCAAAGCCCACCACCTGGGCTTCAATGGCTTCACCATCATCCGTTTCAACCAGACAGCGCTGTTCCAGTCTGAACTTACAGCCAACGGCCTGAAGCATCAGGCCGTTGACTTTGACCAACCGCCCGGTGACCCGGGCAATCGGAATGGATGACATGGAGGCGATAGCATCATTCAAACGATCATGAAATGCACCGTCACTCACTGATACTCTCCGCCGTTTCTGCTGCTGCGATATGACTAGCTTCAGCCGCTGGATTCTCCAGTAAGTGCTCGCGCAGCGTTTCCATACAGGCTTCCAGTCTGGCATCACTGCTGGCATCGGCTTCTGCTTGATCCGTTACCAGCTGAACACCGCCGACAGGCATTTCTTTGTTCGCGACCAGTTTCCAGCTCGGGTGCAGGGTTGGACTGAGATTGGTAATACGCTCAAGATCCTGCGGATTAAGATTGATCACCACCTTGTCGCTGTTACCCGGCATGCTGTCTAAGGTTTCTTCCACCAGCGCCAGAATTTGCTGCGGCATCAGTGTCAGCTCTGCACGAATAACCTGCTGGGCAACTTTCTGCACCAGGGAACAAATCTGCTCGCGCTGAGCATGTTCCCGCTCATCCTGCCATTGCTGAATATGCGCCTGCAGTGCCTGTACCGGCGCAATGGCAGATTCATATTTTTCGCGGCCCTGGCTTTCGCCTTTGCTGTATCCCTGCTGAAAACCGTCTTGCTGACCTAAGGTAAAGCCTTGCTGGCGACCCTGCTCAACACCCTGACGCAGGCCTTCTTCATGGCCCCGCTGCAAGCCTTGCTGAAACCCTTCTTCCAGCTGTTTTTGCAAAGCTGCCTGGTGTTCCTTGGTATTGAACTCCGCCTGGGCAACATAATTGTCTGCATCCTGTGCACCACTTTCGTGCTGTACAACAGGCTTCACCATGGGCGGAAAGCGGTGTGAGCGGTATTCACCAGGATTCAGCTGCATCACTTTTACTGAACGCATCACTTACTCCACTGTTTGTTCCTGATACAGGCTCAGTTCGATCTCACCGGCATCGGCCAGTTCACGAACCACTTGCATAATATCCTGGCGGGCTTTCTCAACCCGGGATAATGGCATCGCACCACGCATGGCCATTTCATCATCCAGCGAGTTGGCCATACGCTGTGGCATGGACTGTTTGATTGCCACTTGCAGCTTGAGCTCTGCCCCTTTCAGCGCGGTTGCCCACAAGTCGAGCGGAACTTCCTGGATCAGGCGATCCATCGTTGCTTCACGCTGACGGGAAAGGATAACGAAGTCGAACATATTTTCTTCGATTTCGCTGACCACTTTTTCGTCATGCAGTTTCAGCATTTCCATCAGCTGAGCACGATCACCCTCAAAGCGGTTAATAATGTCGGCAGCCTGCTTGGCACCCAGCACCGATGCGCCCTGACCGCCCGAAACCTGCTGGATACAGCGATCGATCAACAGATGCAGATCTTTGGCGATCTCATGGTCGATTTCACTCAGACGGGCGACGCGGTAAATCAGTTCATCATGCTGCTCTGACGGCAGTTTCGCCAGCACCTGAGACGAGGTTTCCGGCGGCAGATAAGCCAGGAAAATCGCCTGCATCTGCGGGTGTTCCTGACTGATAAATTTTGCAATAACGTCAGTATCAACCCACTGCAGGCGCTGCATGTTATTTCGCAGCTCATCGCCATAAATACTGTTCAGTACACCTTTGGCAAGATCATTGCCCAGGGCTTTCGACAGTGTGTTCGACAGATAATCTTTCGACGCGCCGCGAATACCACTGTGGTCGCGAAAATCATCGAAAAACCGCTGAATCACGACTTTGGCGTTCTCACTTTTGATGCCAGTGAGTTTCGCCATGGATCGGGTGACGCGTTGTACTTCATCGCGGGAGAAATAACGCAGAACCTGAGCGGCTGCATCCTCTCCCATGCCCAGCAAAACCAGCGCTGTTTTATCCACGCTGCTTAAGGTTTGCATGTCTGCCGGATTAGTTGTCTCGGTTGTGCTCATTTCCATTTACCCATTGTTTGAGGACTTCAGCAACGCGCTGCGGTTCTTCGCTGGCAATTAATGTCAGATGTTTCAGTTGGATGTGCAAAGGCGAACCTGAAGGCGGCAACATCATCTCAGCATCTGCATCCAGTCCGTTGGTGGTATTGCTCAGGCCTCTGTCGGACAGACGTCGATTGAGTTCATTCTCCTGCGCCTGCTCATCGAGCTCTTTGCTCAGAATGTTGTCTGGCAAAGTGGCAATGTCCATTTCCTGGCGTGCTTTGTCCACACCGGTCAGGTGACGAATCAGAGGACGCAGAACAAAGAAGATCATCGCCAGTCCCAGCAAGCCGCCAATGATGTAACGCAACGGCTGCTGTAATGCTGTATCCTGCCACCACGGCATAGGGGCAACAGGTTCAATGTTGACCGGGGTAAAGTTGAAGCTCATCAGGCTCAGGCTGTCGCCACGCTCGGCATTCAGGCCGACCGCTTCAGAGATCATCTGGCTGATTTCGGCTTTCTGTGCCTCATCCCAGACGGCACCGTCCGGCGCAACAGCATTGTTCAGCAACACAGACACATTCAGTTTCTTAATTTGCCCCTGCTGGTACTGGGTATGCCTGACACTGCTGCCTAATGCAAACTGACGATTCACTTCAGAGCGCTCACTGGTGTTCTTCGGTGCCTCACCTTCACCTTCTTCTTCAACCGTTGGTGGCTGATTGCTCAGTGAACCCGGCACCCCTAAGGCAATTTTATCGGTTGAGTTGTTCTCAATGCTGTGTTCTGAACGGACAACCGGATTGTCATCCACCATTTCACGGGTTTCTTCAATGCGGCTGAAATCCAGATCGGCCGCCACCTGCACCCGGAAGTTGCTCGGGCCGAGAACCGGAGTCAGCATGTCAGAAGCACGCTGAATGACCTGCTTCTCCAGATTCTTTTGATACTCCAGATATTTGGTATTCATTCGGCCGGACGTTTCCGAGCCGATATCGGCGCTCAGTAAACGACCGAACTGATCCACCACTGAAACGTGTTCAGCCGTCATGCCGGTGACACTGCCCGACACCAGATTCACAATCGCTTCCACCTGTTCAGGTTTGAGATCTTCACCCGGCTTAAGCTCCACCATGACAGAGGCCGTGGTCTTCTCCGTGTTCTGGCGCACAAACAGAGTCTGGCGTGGAATCGCCAGGTGCACACGGGCGTTATTGACGACATTAAGTGAAATAATGGTACGGGCCAGTTCCCCTTCCAGACCATGACGGTAACGTGCCGTTTCCATAAACTGGCTGGTACCCAAAGCAGAATCAGTCTGAAGTGTTTCCAGACCGGTCGGCAGTTTGGCTTTCACCCCTTTGGCGGCCAGTAACATACGGACCTCAGCAACTCGGCCGTCTTCTACCAGCACCTGACCATTGGTTTCCTGTAAGCGGTATGGAATGCCTTCCGCTTCCAGTACAGAGATAATCTCGCTGGTATCAAAGCGCTCCTGCTGGCTGTAAAGCGGGCGATAGCTTTGTGTCGACGTCCAGAGTGCAACCACTATGATAGCGGCAACCACAGCCGCCAGCGCAGCAGACAAAACAAGATTACGCTGGCTGCTGTACCAGGCGCGTTTAGCCCGATCCAGCAGAGAATGATCAGAACGGTTGGCAGCAGTCAGTTCCGCTGCCGCTGCTTGAGTAATCATGGTCATAATTTACACCGGCATCTTCATTACATCTTCAAACGCACCGACCACCTTGTTTCTTACCTGCATCAAGGCAGAAAAAGACAAACTGGCCTTCTGGCTGGCAATCATCGCGCCAACCAGATCATCACTTTTCCCGGTTTCAACCGCCGTCATCTTCGCACTTGCAGCGGCCTGATGGCCGTTTACCAGGTCAAGCACTTGTGTCATGGCAGAAGAAAAAGCAAGTGGTTTAACCTGTTGGTCTAATGGATTGGCTTTCACAGCAATGTTCTGCTCAGCCTGAGCTTGCATGAGCTGCATTTTATCCAGCATTAATTGCTGGGCGGTGGTCGTCTGCGTCAAATTCGTCGCAAGCATACTTGTGTCTCCTGATCGTTAGGCTGCTGAGCCAATTTGTGAAATATCAATGCCTTGCTCACGCATTGCCGCCAATTTGTAACGTAAAGCTCTTGTCGTCACACCCAGTGCTTTTGCCGTGAGTGTTCTGTTACCCTCATGCTGTTTAAGCACGTCCAGCACATACTGATATTCGGCCTGTTTCTTCGCACCAATATGGCCCTGTTCTGTTCCTGCGCTGCCCGTCGCTGCAGGCATATATTCAGGTTTAATCGCCTGAATTTTGCTGCTGTCTACCGGCAGCATGAGATCCTGGGAGGTCACGAAATCGCCGTGTCTCATTACCAATGCGCGCTGGATAATGTTTTCCAGCTCGCGGATGTTGCCCGGCCAGTGGTACTGCATCATCATCTGCTGGGCATCCGCGGATAACTGGCAGGCACTGCCTTGCTGATACTTACCGATGAAATAATCGGCCAGCGGAAGAATATCCTCAGGACGCTCGCGAAGCGGTGGCCAGTGCAGAGGTAACACATCCAGGCGGTAATAAAGATCTTCCCGGAACACCCCTTCCTGTACCGCGACACGAAGATCTTTATTGGTGGCGGCTATCACCCGGATATCGAGCTTGATGGTTTTATGGCTGCCCACACGCTCGACTTCGCGCTCTTGCAGCACACGTAATAACTTGGCTTGCAGCGCCGGCGACATTTCGGCAATTTCATCCAGCAAAATGGTGCCGCCGTTTGCTTCTTCGAACTTACCGCTCTGGCTGCCGGTTGCCCCGGTAAAGGCCCCTTTTACATGGCCGAATAAGACAGCTTCAAGCATGGATTCCGGGATAGCAGCACAGTTCACCGCGACAAACGGCATCTTGCAGCGTGGTGACTGCTGATGAACATAGCGCGCCAGCACTTCTTTGCCTGTTCCTGATTCGCCGGTGATCAGCACACTGGCATGCGTACAGGCCGCACGGTGGGCCAATTGCAAAATCTGCTTACTGCGCCAGGATTGCGCCACTATGTCAGACATGGGCTTTTGCAGCGCTTCAACCCGGGCAATCAGGCTTAACAGCTGGCTGGGTTCGAACGGTTTTAACAAATAATCCGTCGCACCGGCTTTCATCGCTTCCGCCGCCAGCAAGCCTTCGTGCTGATCGACAATCGCAATGGCAATCCGGCGCTGCTGTGTGTCCGCCACTGTCTGGCTGTAGCGAACCCATTCGGTCAGTGACATATCCGGCAGCGAGGAGCTGACCAGAGTGATCGCCGCCTGGCGTGACTGCAAGCCGGCTTTGCCGGATGTCAGATAATCCACCTGATAGCCCGCCTGCTCCAGCACCTGAATCACTTGCTGAGCCTGCTGCCTGTCCGGTTCAATGAACTGAATTGTCTTCGTAATCATTACTGAACCCTGCTTTCATCATTGTTGCCAGCACGCATAACACGCACTGTTACCCGACGATTTAACGCTTTCCCTTTCGCCGTTTCGTTATGGGCGATCGGATAGCGGGAACCATGTGCCCTGATTTGAATCAAGCTGTCTTTTACGCCGGCTTCCCGGAGAAAACTGGCCACATCATCGGCACGGACTTTAGACACCTGCACATTGCCCAGCCTTGAGCCCACATTATCTGAGTGACCATCAATCAACACCTGATTGACTGACGTATCAAGACGAATGTATTCAGCCAGATTTGACAGCGTTGCTTTTTGCTCAGTGGAAACTGTGCGTTGTCCCAAATCAAACTGAAACACCAGGTCACGAGCCTGTTTGTACGACATGGCCGGCAGGCGGGAACGACAGAGAGTAAAATCAGCCAGTGCCGGTGCCATATTAACGCTCGATAGCAGCAAATCGACCGGGGTATTGTTGTTCTGATAGAGCATCCCAACCCGCGCCCACTGGCCAGCTGTCATACCGTCAAGCAATGCATCAACTGCATGAGTGAACGACACTTCAGTCGGACTGACTTGCTTACCCGGGCTCAGAGATGTCTGCTTAGGTGTCGCCACCCAAGGACCATCCTGCAGATACAGACCTGCAGATTGAAACTGAACCACAGGTCGCATAGGCTTCACTTTCAGCGTCAGATTTTCCCCGGCATTCGCGATAAAGCTCACCTGACCGAAATTATCCACCTGCTGATTTAATGAACAGTGAAATTTGTCGCCTTGGTATTTCCACTCGACAAGATCCATCGGTGTTGAAACAAGCTTTGCTTCAACCGAACCTGCCGCAAGAGCAATAAATAAGAATGTGTATTTCTTGAGAAATGAAATTAACATTTTTACCCTTCTCAGATTTTGGAAAAAAACCAAAATTCATTTTTTAATCATAATATCCAACTTAGCCACAAAATATTAAACAGCCAAATTGGTTTGTTGTTTCTATATATTTGTTTCTTGCTCAAAATCACTTTAATAAAATAAAGGTGATCTTGATTCAATTTATATTTGACGCCACTCTGACACTAATTTGACACCGTACCGACATTCTATCCGTCAGAATGATTTTTTTGATATGGCTTCAAAAACAGCTACTTGTGGCAAGCAAAACCTAACAAAACACAGGGTATTTCAAAGGCGGCCATAAAAGTCTCATCAATTCATATATAAGAAAACCCTATAAATGAAGATATAATCAACATGTGGACTAACATCACAAATTCAAAATCAATAACTAAAACACAGGAAATAGCTCAGGCTAGACTTAGCGAAACTAATAGTGGTTTTACCAAAATAGAAGTAAATTAAATCCGCAACAGTTAATAAGTTGCATATGAGTTCTGACGGATATGCCAATATGAAAAAAATTGAGTTAAACAATGCTCAACATTTCCCCACACTGAACGTTGAACATTTAGGGCGCCCAATCCATGTCATCCGGGAAGAGTTGCAGAAAATCTTTTCGCAGGCAGATTCGTCAATTACCCAGGATTTACAACGCTGGGTGAAAGACAAAAATCTGACCATTAAGCTGGCTGACATTCAACTCTCCAACCGGGATGCCACGGATCAAAGCAACAATGCCTCTGTCATTCGGCATCAAGCCGGAGGGCTGATTGAAGCGCAACTGGATACCCAGTTGTTACTGGCGCTGTCGGATAAATTTTACAACGCCGATATCGATCGCAGCGATGCCGGTTACGCGAATTCGACGCTGACAGCCAGTGACCTGCGTCTTCAACAGCGATTACTGCAGCGTATTTGTTCACTGGTTGCCGATGAGAAGGCGTGGCAACTGACCGATGATGGCATGACTTACGGTGTCGGCTTACTCGCCACTTTCACTGTGAGCTACCGTAAAAAAGTGGCGGCGTTCCGCCTGTACTTCGATGAAAACATGCTTCAGGTACTGATGGATGATATGGCGTTCCAGACCAACCATCACCTGAGCGATGATTTCAGGCTCGCGCTGGAGAATACGCCGGTTCAGCTTCATGCCACGCTTTGCCAGAAAAAAATGCCGCTGGATGATGTGCTCAAGCTGCGTCCTGACGATGTACTGAACATTGATCTCCTCACCAATGTGCCGGTGCGTATCGGACAGGAACATTTATTTAACGGATGCGTGGCCGACAAAGACGGCCAGCTCGTCCTGATTCTTAAAGATAAATAATACTATTACAGGATTGAAACATGACTGATTTGAATGAGATGACAGACGTAAACGCATTCAGCGAAGACGATCTGAACTTTGACGATCTGAATTTGGACCAGCTGGATGATGATATTGAAACCGAGCAGGATTCAGCTGCTTCGCCCTTTATTCCCTATGACGACGTGCCTTCACGCGATATCAATTTCTTCAAAAAAATCCCCGTCACTGTCACGCTGGAAGTGTCCAGTACCGAAGTCTCGCTGGGTGAACTGATGAAAGCCGGTGAAGGCAGCGTGATTGAGCTGGATAAGCTCAACGGCGAACCACTGGATGTCAAAGTCAATGGATCGCTGATGGGCCATGCCGAGGTTGTTGTGGTCAATGATAAATATGGTCTGCGCCTGATCGACATCGTGGATTCGCCGCTTAACTCCGTGGAATCCTGATGATGCTCCGCAGTACCTGTCACCGAATAGCCCGCACAGGCGGGCTATGTATCACCGGTTTTCTCGTATTTCTTCTGTCTTCACACCCGGTATTTGCGGCTGAAAGTGGCGGCCTGACACTGATGACAGTGTCTGATGGTGCCGCCAATCAGGAATACAGCGTTAAGCTGCAGGTGCTGCTCTTAATGACGGCGCTGAGCTTTTTGCCCGCCTTCCTGCTGATGGCCACCAGCTTTACCCGGATTATCATAGTGCTGGCCATTTTGCGTCAGGCGCTCGGCCTGCAGCAGAGTCCGCCTAACCGGGTTCTGGTCGGCATAGCGCTGGCGTTAACCTTGCTCATCATGCGCCCTGTGTGGACAGACGTCTACGAGCACGCTTTCAAGCCGTATGACGCAGGCCAGATGACCTTGATGGATGCCTTTGCAGTGGCAGAAAAACCCGTCAAAGATTTCATGCTCAAGCAAACCCAGCAAAGTTCTCTGGAACAAATGCTGCACATTGCCAACGAGCCCATCAATCAGAACGCTGAAGATCTGTCGTTTGCCGTCGTGTTACCCGCTTTCGTGATCAGTGAACTGAAAACGGCATTCCAGATTGGTTTCATGTTGTTTATTCCCTTCCTGATTATCGACCTGGTGGTTGCCAGCGTCTTGATGGCGATGGGTATGATGATGCTGTCACCTCTGATCATTTCTTTGCCGTTCAAGCTGGTTATATTCGTGCTGGCGGATGGTTGGGCAATGACGGTTGGCACACTCGCAGCCAGTTTCGGGTAGGAGAACAACATGACACCGGAACTCGCTGTTACCCTGTTTTCAGATGCCGTGTGGATGATCATTACCATTGTGACGGTACTGGTCATTCCTGGGCTGCTTGTCGGGCTGCTGATTGCCGTGTTTCAGGCGGCAACGCAGATTAATGAACAGACCCTGAGCTTTCTTCCGCGCTTATTGGTAACCCTGCTGATGGTGATTTTCGCCGGCCACTGGATGATCCGAAAGCTCGTCGACCTGTTCACCTATCTGTTCCATAACATTCCGGGAATGATTGGCTGATGGATCTGACCTTTGCGCAAATCACAGCCTGGCTGGGGCAAGTCTGGTGGCCCTTTTTCCGCCTCGGGGCGGCGCTCGTGGCTATGCCCTTTTTTGGCGACGGCGCCATTCCGATTTGGATAAGGCTGCTTTTCGCCTTGTCGATCAGCATTCTGATTGCGCCACTGATGCCAGCGATGCCAGCTGTGGATCCCCTTTCCCTTAAAGCACTGGTGCTCGCCTTCGAGCAAGCGATCTGGGGAGTGTTCTTCGGATTTATCATTCACCTTTTATTCAACACCATGACCATGCTCGGGCAGATTGTCTCTATGCAGATGGGCCTGAGTATGGCGATCATGAATGACCCGGTGAACGGCATGTCTGTCGCCCTGCTCGGCCGCCTGTTCCTGATGTTCAGCACCTTGCTTTTTCTGGCACTGGACGGCCATCTGATCGTGATTGATATTCTGGTCCAGAGCTTCCATATCTGGCCAGTCGGCGCTGGTATCAGTGAAGCAACGCTGCACCAGATTCTGTCCATGGTTGGCTGGATGTTCGCCTCAGCACTGGCGCTGGCCTTACCCGCCATCGTTTCCATGCTGCTCGCCAACATCAGCTTCGGTGTCATGAACCGGGCCGCGCCCAGCCTGAACGTGTACGCATTAGGCTTTCCAATGACCATGCTTTTAGGCCTGTTCAGTATTCTCATTGCTATCAGCGGTGTACCCAGCCGCTATACCCAGTTCGTGCATACCACCTTGCAGGAGCTGACCTATTATGTCGCAGGAAACGGCCTATGAGTGACCAGAGTACGCAGGACAAAACAGAAAAAGCTACGCCCCAGAAAATCCGTAAAGCCAGAGAGCAGGGGCAAATCCCACGGGCCAAAGATCTCACCGCCGCAGTGATTTTTATCGTTGTGGTGTATTTCTTCTCGGTCCAGCTTGAGGCCATCTGGGATGCGCTCAGCGGTGTGTTCCGGTTCAACATGCAACTGACCCGCGAAGATCTGCAGTCACCCTGGCAAGGTATTGAACATATGGGGCAAAGCCTGGCTATTTTGATAGAACTGCTGCTGCCACTGTTTGCGGTCATACTGTTAGCGGCTATCGCGGGAAGTCTGATGCTGGGCGGCTGGCTGTTCTACCCTGCCGGTGTGCTGCCAAAACTGTCGAAGATCAGTCCGATTGCCGGCATCAAACGTATGTTCTCGACACGCTCACTGGTTGAACTGCTGAAATCGACCCTCAAGGTGACCGTTATCTTCTTGCTGCTATATACCTATCTGGATTCTCATCTGGCTGAGCTGATGGCGATGCAGAACCTGCCCTTGCGCCAGGGCGTCGTCGCCGTCATGAGTATCCTTTTTCACGGTGTGCTGCTGATGGGCGTTGCGCTGATCATTTTTGGCTTGCTTGATGTGCCCTACCAGCGCTGGGAGCACTTAAAGCAGCTGAAAATGACCAAGCAGGAAACCAAGGAAGAATACAAAAACAACGAAGGCCGGCCGGAAGTGAAACAGCGTATCCGCCAGATTCAGCAACAGTTTGCGCGGCGTAAAGTGGAAAAAACCGTGCCTCAGGCAGATGTAGTGATCACTAACCCAACCCACTATGCGGTCGCCATTAAATACGATCCGACTATGTACGACGCCCCTTTCGTGGTTGCCAAAGGGGTGGATGAAATGGCCCTACATATTCAGCGTATCGCCCGCGAAAACAATGTGGAAATACTGAATTCCCCGCCACTTACGCGTGCTATTTATCATACCACTCAGTTGGAACAGGCCGTGCCGAACCAGCTGTATATCGCCGTGGCGCACATTCTGACTTATGTCATGCAGCTCAAAGCTTTCCGTACCGGGAAAGGCGGCAAACCACAGGCATTACCGACTTTTGCGATTCCACGCCACTTACAGTATTAAGGCAGGAGAGAGATCAAACCCATGTTAAACAGGCTACCTAAATTTAACCATTTAAAGCGCAGCTATATCAGTATTCCTGCTGCGCTGCTCATGATACTGGCCATGGTCATGCTGCCCCTGCCTCCTATGCTGCTGGACGCCATGTTCACCTTCAACATAGTGCTGGCAATCATGGTACTGCTGGTCAGTACCACGGCAAAACGACCACTGGATTTTTCTATCTTCCCGACCATCTTGCTGGTGGCTACGCTGCTGCGTCTGACGCTGAACGTAGCGTCCACACGGGTAGTGTTACTTGAAGGTCACAATGGCGGCGATGCGGCCGGTAAAGTGATCCAGGCATTTGGTGAAGTGGTGATCGGCGGTAACTATGTCGTCGGTATGGTGGTCTTTGTCATTCTGATGATCATCAACTTCGTGGTCATCACCAAAGGTGGCGAGCGTATTTCAGAAGTCGCTGCCCGATTTACCCTCGACGCCTTGCCGGGTAAACAAATGGCCATTGATGCCGATTTGAATGCCGGTTTGATCGATCAGGAACGTGCCAAGCTGCGCCGGAAAGAAGTCGCCAATGAAGCCGATTTCTACGGCTCGATGGACGGTGCGTCAAAATTCGTCCGTGGTGATGCCATCGCCGGCCTGCTGATTCTGTTCATCAATATTATTGGTGGTATCAGTATTGGCGTGTTCGAATACGATATGACGGGCGCAGAAGCATTCAAAACCTTTGCCTTACTGACTATCGGTGACGGTCTGGTTGCACAGATCCCGTCCCTGCTGCTGGCCACCTCAGCGGCGATTATCGTAACGCGTATCAATGACAGCGATGATGACATGGCTGAGTCGATGCGCAATCAGCTGCTCGCTTCCCCAACCACTTTGTTCACTGCCGCCGCGATTATGGCGATTGTCGGCAGTGTACCGGGTATGCCGCATCTGGCATTTTACGCATTCGCTGCCGTACTGGCCTATTCGGGCTGGCGACAACTCAAATCACCCACCCATGACGATCAACTGGAACAGGTTGAACAACTTGGCTACGCCATGCGCCGTGAAAGCGATCAAGTGCTGGCCTGGGATGATATTCCGCATGTTCAGAGCCTCTCGCTGCACCTGGGTTTCCGTCTGGTCCATCTGGTCAATAAAGATCAGGGCGCGCCGCTGTCGCAGCGGATCCGGGGGATTCGTAAAACACTGTCCGAGCAAGTGGGTTATCTGCTGCCTGAAGTCAGTATTCAGGACAACCTCAGCCTGCGGCCAAACCAATACACCATCGCCGTACAGGGTGAGATAGTTGAACAAGGTGAAATTGAACCGGATCGCCTGATGGCCATTGCTGTGGGTGAAACTTACGGTGACATTGACGGTATACTGGGTACTGACCCGGCCTATCAGTTACCGGCCGTCTGGATTGAGCCCGGCGACAAAGCCAAGGCACTGAATATGGGTTATCAGGTCATTGATGACGCTACCGTCATCGCTACGCACCTGAGTAAGGTAATGAAAAACAACCTGGCCGATTTGTTCACCCACGATGATGTCGACAACATGATCCACCGCTTGTCGCTGCAGGCACCGAAACTGGCCGAGGCACTGGGCAATGTCATGACACCGGCTCAGCAACTCAAGGTGTTCCGTCACTTACTGCAGGATCAGGTGCCGGTCAAAGACATACGCACCATAGCCAACACCATGCTCGACAGTGCAGAAAATACCAAAGATCCTATTTTGCTGGCCGCCGATGTGCGTTGTAGTTTACGCCGCACTTTAGTCAACCTGATTAACGGTGACCGCAAAGATCTGAACGTGTACACCTTGTCTGATGATCTGGAGCAGATTTTGCTGACATCTTTGCAGCAGGCACAGTCAAACGGCCAGGCCATGCTGGACAGTTTCCCGGTTGAGCCCAATATCCTTCAGCAATTCCAGCAAAACCTGCCATTAGTCAAACAGCAGCTTAAGCAGCAAAACCTGCCTCCGGTTCTGCTGGTGATGCCACAACTTCGGCCACTTCTGTCACGTTATGCGCGTACTTTTGCACAAGGTCTGGCTGTCTTGTCATATAATGAGATTCCAGAACACAAGCAAATCAATGTGGTAGGAAACCTTGGCTAAGTTGTTTACCGATGCCGCGTTAGGCGAGCATGCACGCGGGCTGCTGATTCAGGCAGCCCAGACTCCGGATGATCACATTCTGCTTGAGGCCATGCAGCACAATGATATACGTCATGTCTGTCAGCCGATAAGACACACAGAAACCAACGAGGTCACATTCCAGCACCTCACTTTACGGTTCGGCAGCAATAACGAGCAGAGTGTCTACCGTTTCGACCTGTCTGAAGAGATGCGTTATGCGCTGGATTTGTTCGGGCTGCTGCTGGCTGTCAGGCACATTAAATTTCAGCAAGAAACCATTCATGCCAGCCTGATTAATCCGTTAGTTGTGCCCCTGCAGGTGGAAACCTTGCTGAAATGGGAACCCGGCCAGCATTTTTTATCTTCCCTGTTTGAACACCATAGCCAGGCGATGCAGGACGTCGTGCCCTGCCTCCAGCTTTTTCAATCCGATTCAGATACCGGGCAGTTAGGTAAACTGCTGGGCTGGTTACATGACACCTGCCCGGCGTTTTGGGTGGATATCAGGCTGCCAACCGCCTATCTCCCTCTGCTGGAAACGCATCCACCCGCAGCCATCAAGATTGCCCAATTCAATGAAGACACCAGTTTCAAGCAAGGCTTACTGCCGGTCATCCGCTTTTTGAAACAGTGCCATGTCGAGTTTGTCGCCGGACGCGTGGCCACTCAATACGATCTGATCCGCTTCCGCCGTCTGGGTGCGGGTTATTATTTCGGGTACATCAGCGATATACCCACCTCCTTCTCCGCACCGAGAAAATTTAAACTCGTTAAATAGCCCCCTCAACACTGTTATTTATAACGCTAGTATTTATAACGCCAGAATTTACAACGCCAGCACTTCAGCTGGCGTCTTGCTTTTTGTTGTTGCCCGCCAAATATTGAATCTCGATCACAACTCTTTGCTACCTATTTACCTGGCTCTTTTCTGTCTTTACCTAATCCTTCACTCATTCAGGTATAGACCATTTACTCTAACCAGCACCTTGGCTGATTATTTCATTGCCCGGTTTAATAAAATTGAAACCTCATACCATGGCTTTTACAACTGGAAACTGTGAATTTAGCAAATTTTTCAAAATTTATTTTAGCATTCCATATAAAAATCAAGTTACTGATTTTTAATAAATTTATCTCATAAAACCCAGATAAAAAACCGCTAAACATCAAGATGAAATCATTTTTTTTCACTTTTCTGATTAATGTTCTCAGAGCCTCTTCCGCCTCATATTAGCGAGTAGGAATAACGGCCACACAGAACAACAAACTGATTTGTGTGCCGATATAAACCAATATAAAGAAGCAATACTTAGGAGAATTTTCATGGCTCTATCAATGCACACCAACTACGCATCTCTGGTTACGCAAAACACCCTGAACGGCACAGGCAACATGCTGAACACGGCCATGGAGCGTCTGGCGACTGGCTACCGTATCAACTCTGCTGCTGACGATGCGGCTGGTCTGCAAATCGCAAGCCGCCTGGAATCTCAAACTCGCGGCATGTCTGTTGCAATGCGCAACTCTCAGGACGGCATCTCTATGATGCAAACGACTGAAGGTGCACTGGACGAAGCAAGCAACATCCTGTACCGCATGAACGACCTGGCTACTCAGGCAGCGAACGGTACTAACTCAGTCAACGATCAGGAAGCTCTGTACGCAGAATTCACTGAGCTGACCAGCGAGCTGGGCAGCGTAATGGCCAACACTAAGTACGCTGGCGAAACTGTGTTTGACGCAGCGGGCGTGAAAGGCGGCGGTATCGTACTGCAAATCGGTGGTTCTTCTGCTGAAACTCTGGACTTCGCTACTTCTATCGATGGTAAAGTTGGCGCAGCAGTAACTATGCTGGAAGCAGGTGGTACTATCGCTTCTCTGGGTACCTTCGGTGACACAGGCGCAACTGTAGCGGCTAACCAAACTGCTGCACAGACTGCAATGGACACTATCCAGACTTCTCTGGACACCATCGGTGGCGCACGTGCTGCTCTGGGTGCGAACATCAACCGCCTGGAACACACCATCACTAACCTGGGCAACATGGTTGAGAACACCTCTGCTGCGAAAGGCCGTATCATGGATGCTGATTTCGCTGTTGAAACCTCTAACATGACTAAGAACCAGATGCTGATGCAAGCCGGTACTTCTGTACTGTCTCAAACTAACCAGCTGTCTGGCATGGCAATGTCTCTGCTGCGCTAATCAACTGATTAGTCTCAGATACCTAGTCAAAGTCACTCCAATGTTCAAAGCCCCGATTTTCGGGGCTTTTTTTCGTCTCCCCCTGAATGTCCCACCTTGAATGATGCTGACGCTTTCCCCTCCTATATGGACAGACACGTGAGCCTCCTATCAGGACAGGCATGTTAACCAGTAACTCCATTTTTATCAGGACAGACATATTACGAAACAGCAGCACGCAGCCAGCCTATCAGTCATTCTCCTACACATCATTCCTACAAGGACAGGCACATTAAGAAAAATACAACTTCATCAATTTCATGATTTTCATACCTGGCCCGAAATTCTGAACTTCTCCCTTTCGTCTGCGCTCAAACACATATACTGTAAATTCATCCAGTATCAATCAATCATTACCAATGACAACAGCACGTAGCCAACTCATTAGTGTAGAAGCAACGCCCTATTACCATTGTGTTTCCCGCTGTGTTCGGCGTTCATTTCTGTGCGGATATGACGAACTTACCCAAACCAGCTATGAACACCGGCGGGGCTGGGTTGAAAAACGGTTGAAACGGATTACCAGTGTATTCTGTGTTGATGTTTGTGCTTACGCCATCATGAGCAATCATTACCATGTCGTTCTGCATATCAACAAAGATCAGGCCTATCGCTTATCAAATCACGAAGTCATTGATCGCTGGCTCACCTTACATCGTGCTCCCATGCTGATTCAACGGTTCTTAAAAAGCGAAAACTTATCTGAGATCGAGCAAAATGCTTGCTTGGCCATCATCCAGACCTGGCGGGAAAGACTCTGTTCCATCAGCTGGTTCATGCGCCTGCTGAATCAATACATAGCAAGCGAAGCTAATCGTGAAGATAACTGCACCGGCCACTTTTGGGAAGGACGTTTCAAAAGCCAGGCATTGCTGGATGAAAAAGCCCTGGCTGCTGCAATGGCATACGTTGATCTAAACCCCATACGAGCCGGAATCGCAGACACACCAGAAGCCTCCAGCTTCACTTCAGTGAAAGCACGCATAGAATCACATCGGAAAGATCAGATAACGGCCCCATCTCTTTTTCCCTTCGCCGGTAATCTGCGAAACGATATGCCGGAAGGACTGCCATTTAGCCTGGCAGATTATCTTGAGCTGGTTGATTGGACAGGACAACAAGTCAGAGGAGATAAGTCCGGACATATACAATCAGCTCAGCTTCCTATCCTTGAGCGACTTGGTATCAAGGCTGATTCGTGGCTGGATGTTTGTACAAATATAAAAAAATGCACACTCATTGGTTCTGCAGCTGCAATTCAAACAGCATTACCCAAGTTTAACAGGCAACGGCGAACCGCTTTACAAATTCCATAATCCTGACCCGCTACACTGAACTCTCTGCACACAACACATTGAATGTCATATGTACGCTACACTCTCCTGAAAATCAGACCAGAGACAAAAGAGCCGCTGTTGATATCAACAACTGTAAATCAATATTATTAAGATGCTTTTAACAGCAATTCGGTGAAATCAACACAAAGCGCACTACCTTTTTCAGGCCGATGACCCAAAAGGCCCATAGTGACTGTCCTTGTAACCCCGAAAGTGACTGTCCCTTTAAGCCCCTTTAAGCCCGCCCGATTTTCATGAAAAAAAGAGCGCTTGAAGCGCTCTTTTTATTTCTTTTCGGGTGATTGAGGAATTAGGCCGTCGCGTATCCCTGTGCTTCAGGTGTCGGCGCTTTCGCGTAATCTTCTTCTCCCACACTGTAACAAAGATAGTAAATCGCGCCCTGCTCTCCTGCCTTCGTATCTCCCATCCCGGAAAGGACAACCACCTGAGCCCCCAAATCCTTCAACGTATTATACTGACTCTCGTCGATCGTCAGTGCTCCCAGATCGATGTCTTTCTTGATTGGGTCTCTGTCACGGATTTTGATTGTGACTGGCCCACGGTCCAGCGGGAATCGATAGTAATAGGATTCGCTTTCAACAAAAGCGAACTGGTCTTCGTCCGTCATTTTGATATTCGACCCCGACTCCGGCCAGAAGGCACCACCCGTTGGATCGCTTTGCACATCGTCAAGATGCTGGATATACACGTCATCATCGCCTTCAATGATTTTCGCAAGCCATTCGATCAACGCCGCCTCAAACTTGATCACGTAAGAGGCAGCATTAAAGGCATCAGACATCAGCTGTGCCTTTGGCGTTTTGATTTCACCTAACACTTCAGCTGCCGCAGCTTCCGCCTGAGAGGTATAATCAGCAACGGTATCAATCACTTCTTTATTACAGCCACAGGATTGTTTTTCACAGTAAATCCCAAGCACGCGCAGACTTGGCAGAGGTTTGTTCATCACCCGCCAATAGATATTGTACTTGCCGTATTTATCATGTGAGGGCTGATCAATTTCATTGCAAATGTCGGACGTCGTGACTTTCGCTGTGTCACGCGTAATCGTCATCGTGCCGAGGTCATCGTCCTTTCCTTTGCTCATATCTGATTTATCCCGCTCCCAGAGCTGGAATTCAATCTTGTGCAAGCCACTGGCCGGAACCACAATATCAACATTCCGATGACCGTCCTCATTGGATGGATTCATTTCCAGTGGGCTGTCGTGGTAATAGTATTTTCGCTCGAACTCATCAGGATTTGACGGATTCGAATAGGTCCGTACTTCAAAGTACACTTCATCGTGTGCTGAACCTTCGTTGGTCTTTGAAATACATTCGATCTTATTAAATTGAACTGAGTAAGCGTATTGCTCCACGTAACTCTCCTTAAACGTGATTGTCATGCCCAGCCTCCGTTTCACCGAAACGATGCCTGAGCATTTACCTGAAAGACAAAGAACACCCGCGATACGTACTTTGAGTTGAAAGCTATATAGCAGGGTTAAATCTTCCGAGTGAATACCATAGAGGAATAAAACAAGTGCTTTTTTGCATGCCTGGTATGCCTGACAAACAAAAAATTACAATAAAGCCTAAACGCAGTATGCGTATAATTGCAATTCAATCTACTTCACAAACTCTATGGCAGATCGCATTTCGCCGCAAACGCGTAAACTCAACTCGGCATCAGTTCAATTTCAGTGATACCAGAACGACGGTTCATGTGCAGGTTGCATCAGGTGCAATGTGCAGACATCTCCAACATTCCCGCAAAAACTAACAGTTCAAAACAATCGGACTCAAATTTATTACATCACCTCAGACATGTTGATAGGTGTTTAAAAACAAAAAATTACCTTGATATGGTTCTAAAGGTGACTGTCCTATTAAGTCCGCAAATTACCGTGATATGGCTCTAAAGGTGACTGTCCATTTAAGTCCCTTTTCAGTCACAACTGTCCGAGAGGAGGTTGCACTCAACAGCATTGTGCTTTTCCGCATAGCTCGCAAAATTGAAATCTAATATCAATCAATCTCAACAATATTTTTCTCCATATCTACCCGAAATTTCTGCGCATAACGTTAATGAAACGCCGTAACTAAGCAGTTCATCATGAATATTTCATTCTCCCTCAGCGCCGAACACTTTATTGATAGTTTTGTGACAACCCTGCGTTACGCATTGATGAAAAAGGATACTTTCGCTTTCCATCCAAACTGGCCTAAGTTTTGTTGGTTTAACAAAAATCTCCAGGGAGGAGAATATGAAAAACACAACAACGTTATTGGCTTTACTCATTTCAGCTGTCTGCAGTCAGGCATATGCTGAGGACAAAGTCTGGATATCCATCGGGTCGGATGCCAGCCAGACAGTGAAATCTGTCATGCAGCACAAAGCACAAGCTATATTGCCAGAGTCCTTGGCCAGCAGCGGGCCGGTGTGGGTAGGACAAGTGGATTACAGCCAGTTGGCTGAGTTATCGCACCACATGCATGAGGACCATCAGCGCTGCGGCGGATACATGGTCCATTCCTCTGCAGAAAGTGCCATTGCCGCCAGCAATATACCGCAGTCACTCGCGGTTTTTCAGATTCCTGACATCAGCCAGCAAGACACAGTCAATGCCTGGTTGCCTCAGGTAAGTTCACAAGCCATTACCGGCACAATCAGTTCACTGACCAGCTTCATCAACCGTTTTTATACCACCACTTCAGGTGCGCAAGCATCTGACTGGCTGGCCAGTGAATGGCGTTCGCTGAGTGCTTCATTGCCCAATGCCAGCGTTAAGCAAGTTTCGCACTTTGGTTACAACCAGAAATCTGTCGTATTCACAATAACAGGATCAGAAAAGCCGGATGAATGGATCGTACTGGGCGGTCACCTGGACTCCACCATCGGCTCGCACACCAATGAGCAGAGTATTGCGCCCGGCGCCGATGACGATGCATCCGGCATCGCCAGCGTAACGGAAATTATTCGCGTGCTGTCGGAAAACAATTTCCAGCCTAAACGTAGTATTGCCGTTATGGCTTATGCTGCGGAAGAAGTGGGATTACGTGGCTCACAGGATCTGGCCAACCAATATAAAGCGGAAGGCAAAAAGGTTATCTCTGCTCTGCAGCTGGACATGACCAACTACAAAGGCTCGGTTGAAGATATTGTGTTTATTACTGATTACACAGACAGCAATCTGACCACTTTCCTGAGCCAATTGGTTGATGAATATCTGCCAAGCTTAACCTACGGGTTCGACACCTGCGGCTATGCCTGTTCAGATCACGCTTCATGGCATAAAGCCGGTTATTCTGCAGCTATGCCCTTTGAAGCAAAATTCAACGACTACAACCCTATGATCCACACACCGAACGACACGCTGCAGAACTCAGATCCCACAGGTTCACATGCGGTGAAGTTCACTAAGCTGGGTCTCGCCTACGCCATTGAAATGGCCAATGCTACAGGCGGAACCCCACCGCCGCCGACAGGTAACGAGCTCAAAGATGGCGTACCGGTTAACGGATTGTCCGGTGCAACCGGCAGTCAGATTCGGTATAGCTTCGAGCTGCCCGCTCAGAAAACACTGCAGATCAGCACATCCGGTGGTTCGGGGGATGTTGATCTCTATGTGTCATTTGGCTCGGAGGCCAGCAAGCAAAACTGGGATTGCCGTCCATACCGGAACGGAAATAACGAAGTCTGTACCTTTGCCGGGGCCACACCGGGCACTTACTCCATCATGCTGGATGGCTATCGCCAGTTTTCTGGGGTGACACTTAAGGCGTCAACGCAGTAGTCTGCGCTGACTCACCAGCAACAGGGGGATGTTTCCCCCTGATATTTTATCCCACCAAGGTTACCGGAAACCCCGGGTTTCCGGTTCTTTATCGTTAGCTCTCCCCCCTGTCCCTGATTTCCCGTTGCACTTCTTAATGACCCCAACCAATTCGCCGCCCTACTTCATAGGGATTGTTGCATAGGCGACAAGGTGATCCTGCAAAGCGAGTTGGCTTCACCTGTCTGTTTCCTGCTGAAGCGGAGCAGTTTCCATCTGGAAGCAATCACTGCCAGACGGAAGACAAAGCGGAAACCCGATCGGAAATCCAGCTTCCGCTTTACGTGGAAAAACCATGACAATTCCAATAATTTCAACCAATTAACACAGTGGCACACTAATTGCTTTAGTAGTCATAAATATAGGAGTTTTTCCATGAGTTCCATCGATCCGATCAGTATGGCAACACAGCTGGCCACCTATGAGATTCAGCCGTTTCAGCAACGTTTTCAGACTCAGGCTGATAAATACCAAAGCCAGATTTCTGCTTACGGCAAAGTTGAAACTGCGTTACGGACATTCCGAACTGCAGTAGAAGACATGAATGGCCTGAATGACAGCGTGGTAAAAAATGGTGCCACTTTCTCGCAGGAAGGCAACATCAGTGCCAGTGTCAATGCCAGCGCGCTGGCGGGTGAGTATCAGGTATTTGTCGAGCAAATCGCGACCTCTCATCAGATGGGTGTTGATTTGGGCGCAGGTACCACAGCCGACACAGCCATTCCTGCTGCAGGTAGTATGGTTATCTCCATGGATGGCAATACCATGACGCTTGATCTGGCGACCGTGGACACTGACAGCGATGGCACTGCCACCCTTCAGGAACTGGTCGCCGCTATCAATACTGATGAAAACAACCCGGGTGTGAACGCCTCACTGGTTCGCGCCAACGGCGAAACCCACTTCATGCTGTCCGGCAAGGAAACCGGTGTCGCCAATACAGTGTCTGTCAACGTGACAGGTACAGGTGATGCCAACTTCGAAAACGCTTTTGCCAACAGCACGGATATCAGCACACCTAAAGATGCGGTGATCTGGCTGGGTGCTGAAGGCACTGGCCTGAAACTGACCAACAGCTCCAATACCTTTGAAGGTGTGATTGACGGCGTTGATCTGACCGTTTCTAAAGCGCAAACCAGTGGTGACCAGCCAATCGGTATCACTGTAGGTTCTGATAAAGAAGCCACCAAAGAACAACTGAATAAAATGGTGGATGCCTATAACGCGCTGATGTCTGAAATCGACAAATACACCAAGGTCGGTTCAAAAGATGAAAAACGTGGCCCATTGGCCGGTGATGGCACCATCCGTTCTCTGGAAAACCAGATCAGCAGTATTTTCCGTCAGTCTTACAACGGCCAGAGCTTGTATTCAGTAGGTGTCAGTATTGACCGAAACGGCAAACTGGCAATCGACAATGACAAGTTCGAAGCCGCCCAGGCCGCTGATCCGGCAGCACTGAACGAAATGTTCAACGGCACCGATAAATTGTTCGACTCGCTGGAAGCAACAATAAAACCTTACCTGTCGTTCTCTGATGGCGTCTTCAATAACCGCAAAGACAGCCTTCAGCAAAATATCAGCCGTATTGACGACAAAATGTCCAATCTGGAGCGCAAGTACCAGATGTCTTACGACCGTTATCTCGCCCAGTTCACTCAGATGAACCAGTTGATGACACAAATGCAGCAAACAAGCGGATTATTCGCGATTTAAAGGAGTTAACCCATGCTAATGCAAAACTCGGGCTTTGATTCGTATCAAAGCGTCGATCTGGATGCCCAGGCCGCATCAGCAAATCCTCACCAACTGGTGATCATGCTGATTGACGGCCTGCTGGATGAAGTCGTCCGGGTCAAAGGTCACATCGAATCCAACCGTCTGGAAGCCAAAGGGAAAGGCATCAGTAAGTGCATGAACATCCTGATTGGTCTCGACAGTGCGCTGGATGTTGAAGCAGGTGGCGAGCTGGCTGCCAATCTTCACGACCTTTACGAGTTTTGCATCAGCGAGCTCTTTAAGGCCAGTTCCCAGAACAAAGTCGAACACCTGGCAACGGTGGAAAATGTCATGACTAACGTCCGTGAGGGATGGGAAGGTTTTGGTCAGCATGTCTAACATCACAGTGAGCCAGCTCGTGACTCTCAGACAGCATCTTGACCGCACCGTGACTGATAGCGACTGGGATCGCCTTCAGCAGCTTGATCAGACGTTACAAAAAGTACTGCGGAATCTGAAAGGGACTCAGCTGACTGAAGATTATCTTCAGGCGCTTGCCCATTTGAAAAGCAGTCATCAGGCAGCCATCGCTGCGGTCAATGCAGCGAAAGAAAAGTTACAGCAAGACATGAATGCCGTCGGTGAAGGAAAAGAAGGACTTCTGGCATATCAAATGGCCATGAATATGGAGCTTTAATGAACACTATCGTCTCACATTCCAAACTGGCTAACAGTGACAACGAGTCGGCGGACATGCTTTCCGGCAAAGTCAAACCGTCCAATGATGGCACTGCTTCTAACTTCAGTGACACGCTGCAATCCAATGCCGCCGCTGACAAACAGGAAGCAGCCATTACTGAGACCTCTTACACGGCCGATGCTGCCGAACTGTCAGACCAGCAGCCAGACAGCAAACCGGTACTGTCTCCCGCCGCGGCAGCGGACATCATTGCCAATCTGCTGGCGCAGGCCGAAAAGCAGCTGGGAGCAAGCTCGGCAACCAATACCGGGGCGCCCGGAGCGGCGGTCAGTACTGCAGAAAACGCCATTTCAGCGTCCGCGAATACCGGCATGCGAGAAACGCGCTTGATGCAATCCGGCGCTACCGCAACACCCGCAGCACCGACAGACAGCCAGGCTGTCAGTACACAGTCAGCCGACAACGCTCGCTTTACTGCCCTGCTGCAGCAACGCAGCCAGTCACCGGCTCAGCAGGATCTCGCGTTAACAGGATTAGTTGAATCCCGCAGCGCCGGCACAGCCCCTTCTCTGCAAACCCTGATTGCAGGACTGTCTGCAGACAGTGCCGCTAACTCTGCAGCCTTGCAATCCGGTTCATCCCAACAGGCTCAAAACGCCGCGGCTCCCGTGGAATGGGCCAGTGTCAAACTCCCTCAGAGCCAGCAAGGTAAATGGGGAGAGCAGATGATCCAGGTACTGCAGGACAGAGTGCAATTGCAGGCCAGCCAGAATTTGCAGGAAGCACGCATTCGTCTGGATCCGCCTGACCTGGGCAAACTGGATTTAACTGTTCGTATGGATGGCGATCGTCTCAGTGTTCAAATCCATGCCAGCCAGTCGGCCGTCCGTGATGCGCTGGTTCAGGTGTCTGAGCGGCTGAGAGCCGAGTTACAGGAACAGAATTTTGTTCATGTTGATGTCAATGTCGGTGATGGCCGTCAGGGTCAGCAGCAAGAGCATACACAAGAAGACTCACAACCCGTTATTTTTGCCAACAATCAGGCTGATGACAGCCAGATAACAACAACAGATTCAGGCCATTGGTTATCAACCAGAGCCTGATGAGGAGCCATTTACATGACCCAGCGTAATCTCGTCTTGATCATTATCATCATGCTGATCACCAGCGTACTGGTCGCTGCTGCCAGTGTTGGCGGTACCCTTTGGTACGTCAAAAGTCATCAGGGCGAAGGCGGTGCCAGTTTCAGTCTCCCCTTTAGCCAACCAGAGAATACCGATCCTATTTTCCATCCGCTGGAAAAACTGGTTCTGTCGGTGAAAGGCGAGCGTCAAACGCACTTCATCATGATGGAACTGGCGCTGGAAACACGTAACGCAGAAGCGATTGAAGGTATCGATAACTATATGCCGGTTGTACGCAATGCCCTGCTCAAACTCTTCAGCAATAAAACCTATGAGCAACTGCAGAACCAACGGACGATTGAAGAGCTTCAGGATGAAGTCAAAGGTACATTGCTGAACGCTTTCAGTCAGACACGTTATGCCCGCGCCATCGACAATGTATTGCTGACCAAATATGTGATTCAGTGAGGCGCCTATGCTAGATATCAACCCGACTGAAGAGTACGAGAAAAAACACGACACCGGGCGTAACAACCCGGTAGTGAACGAAGATAAGCTGATCCGTGATCACCTGATCTTAGTCAAACGTGTTGTCAATCAGCTACGCAGTCATGTCAGCACCCACTGCAGTCTGGAAGATATGCAGCAAATCGGTCTGATGGGACTGCTGGAAGCAGGTCGTCGCTACGGTAACGTGGAAGACCCGAATTTCCCGTCTTTTGCCGTATGCCGGATCCGCGGTTCCATTCTCGACGAACTGCGCCGTCTTGACTGGCGCTCGCGCCAAACCCGTCAGCAGGCGCACGAACTGAATGACGTTACCCGCGACTTAATGAAAAAACTCGGCCGCCAGCCATCGGAGGCCGAAATCATCGCAGCGTTAGGCACGGACCAGGCAGATTATCTGCAGCGCCTGAATGCCTCTATGGCCAGCGAAATGCAAAGCCTGGATCAATTGCTTGAAAGCGGTTCCGATTTTTCGATGAACCATGACGGCGGTGAATCGGTTCGTCATGAACATATTCGCCGTACGCTATCGGCGGCGCTTGGCAAGCTCAAACCGCGTGAACAGCTTCTGCTGACCCTGTTCTATCAACATGATATGAACCTGCACGAAATTGCACTGGTGCTGAACCTGACACCGCCTCGTGTATGCCAGCTTCATAAGCAGGCACTGAAACAACTGAATCAATATCTTTGCTGATAGGAGCAAATTGACATGCAAAAATTTACCGGCGCAATCGTCATTCTGTTGTGTGTTTTCGGCGGTTACCTATGGGCCGGCGGTACTTTGATGGCCATCTGGCAGCCTGCTGAAATTCTTATTATTACCGGTGCTGCACTGGGCTCTATCATCATAGGCAACCCACCACATGTTATTCGTGAAATGCGTATTCAGTTTCGCCAGATAATGAAGCCCCGCAAAAACGAACAAGAATACTACATGCAGCTGATGGGTCTGATGCAACTGTTGCTGGAAACCATACGTAACGGTGGTTTCAAATCACTGGACAGCCACATAGAAGATTCTCAAAACAGCGAGATTTTCGAACGTTATCCGCTGGTCAAAGACGACAGCCACCTGGTGGCTTTCATTACCGATAACCTGCGACTAATGGCCATGGGCCAGATGTCACCCCATGAGCTGGAAGCTCTGCTGGAGCAGGAAATCATGGCCATTGAAGATGACCTTCTGCTGCCTTCTCGTTCACTGCACCGTACAGCTGAGGCCCTGCCAGGCTTCGGGATTCTGGCGGCAGTGATGGGCATCATTATCACTATGCAGTTCATCGACGGCTCTATCGCGCAAATTGGCTACAAAGTTGCCGCCGCACTGGTGGGGACATTCCTCGGTATTTTCGGTTGTTACTGTGTGCTTGACCCGGCCAGTAATGCCATGTCGCAACGTGTTAAACGTGACATGACCGCCTTTGAATGTGTCCGGGCCACACTGGTCGCTTATGTGGCCAAGAAGCCTACTCTGCTGGCCATAGATGCTGGTCGTAAACACATTCAGCTCGATGTGAAGCCAAGCTTCAATGACATGGAAAAATGGCTGTCTGAGCAGGAGGCATAATGCAACGGCACGATCAGATCATCATCAAACGAGCACGCCGCAATTCGCATGAAGCAGGGCATGGAGGGGCATGGAAAGTCGCATTTGCCGACTTCATGATAGCCCTGATGGCGCTGTTTCTTGTGCTGTGGATCCTGGCCATTGTCGACAAGACGGAACGCCAAGCGATCGTTGCTTATCTCAACAGCTCCAGTTTGTTCGATCAGGCTTCAGGTAATCCGTTTAATACCTCCACCAGCCTGTCTCCTATCGATCTGGGCGGTGAAGCGGCGGACCTCAGCTCGCATGATGCTGCTGTGACTGTCACCTCCTTCTACGACGGAAATGGCGATGGTTCACAAACTGATGCACTGGTTCAGGGTACATATGAAACTCAGGAACAACTGAAAGTACTGGCGCAAGTGGTTGAGGAACTGGCGAAGCAGGTTTCAGCAGAAGGAAACGTGCATGTCGATGTGACGCCGCAAGGACTTCGCATTGTCTTGCAGGACGACTTCCGCCAGAACATGTTCCACCGGGGAAGCAGCGAGCTGACGCCTTTCTTTGAGGATTTATTACTGGCACTGGCCCCCATTTTCCAGAAGATTCAGAATCCGCTGATTATCAGTGGCCACACAGATGCGGTTCGTTACAGCGGCACTTTCAGCGAAAAATCAAACTGGGAGCTGTCGGCTTCACGCGCCAATGCAGCTCGCCAGACTCTGATTGTCGGCGGAGCGCCTGAAAATCATGTCTTGCAGGTTGCTGGCATGGCTGATCGTGCGCCGCTGAACCCTGAAGAACCGAAAGCCAGCGAAAACCGACGTATTGAGTTGTTTGTCCTCACATCAGTGGCTGCCCGAATGGTGGAAACACTGTTCAAAGGGCCACCGGCTAACGATGACGGTCCTGTGATACAGCAGGCCCGTGAGAAAGCAGAATTTAATCAGCCTGTTATCCGTCAGGACTACATTGAAGCGTCTTAATTGAGTAACCGGCAAAGGGATTATCCCTTTGCCACCTGGAGAACTTTAGCGAAGTTAACCCATGAAAAGAGCTGCATCTTCTTCCGCAATTGTCCCAAGTGAACGTCGACCGGACAGTCTGCAAAAGTTATTTCTCTGGCTCATAGTGCTGGATTATTTTCTGCTCAGCCATTTTTTGCTGAGGATGCACAGCATGACACTGAATACAGGGACGACAATCAGTTTATTGCTTTTAGGCTACAACGGACTGCTTTCCTATCTGTGTTTCAAACGCGCACGACGTAGCGGTGATTTCTACATTATCTACCCTACGCTTGCCGCGATATTGCTGGCTTTTATTCTATTTTTGTATTTTTTCTTTCTCATCGCTTAACGGGACAGGCAGCAGGACACGTTTCAGGAACTTATGCCACAGAGCACAGTTTTGCATCATCCTTTCCTGGCAAGAGTTAATCCTGCATCCAGCTTGTCGCCTTATGCGTAAGAGAAAGCGAATGAGCTTAGCGTAATGAAAGATCAACTCACTATCTCGATATCAACGATTAACGGGTCTTACCATTTTCAACTGGGTAAGTATTTACGGCGGAACCTGATTGCAACCCTGCTGTTGTTCATCGTCGCCGTCGTGGTCATGGCATTTTCGATTCAGTATTTATGGAATGCTGTTGATCAGACACAACAGGAAAAATCGCAGTTAAACCAGCATGCCAATGAACTGAAAGATGAAATTCTTAATCTGGAAAGCGACCGGCAGTCGCTGGAGCAAAACCTGGCTGACAGGCGCTATGAACTGGAGCAGATTTCTGGCCGCGTGAATGAGCTGGAAAACGTTTTGGGTATTGAAAGCGAAGGGGAACAACCTTTGGATACCCGTCTGGATACAGCTGCACTGAACTCGGCGGTACGTGTCGCCATGCTGAAAGTAATACCTAACGGTAGCCCTATGGAATACCGGCGTATTTCTTCCTCATACGGCTCGCGTAACCATCCGGTTTACGGTAACAAGCGTCGTCATCTGGGTATCGATCTCAGTGGACACACGGGAACATCAGTGCACTCCCCTGCCGATGGCGTGGTAGAGCTGGTACGACCGAGTAAAAAAGGCTACGGCAATTTGATGAAAATTGACCACGGCTATGGATTCATGACTCTGTATGCGCACCTGAAAGCATTCAAAGTCAAAACCGGTGATTTCGTCAGAAAAGGCGATTTAATTGCATTATCAGGCAACAGTGGCACCTCGACTGGCCCCCATCTCCATTATGAGGTCCGTTTTCTGGGTCGGGCTTTGAATCCCAAGTATTTTATCAACTGGGGACCCGACAACTTTGACTATCTGTTTAACCATGAGAGGAGCATCCAATGGGACTCTTTAGTAAAAGTGCTGGAAGCACAAGCAAGCACTCAACTGCAACTATCATTGCACAAGGCTGTTCCTTTAAAGGAGATATCGAACTAAGCGGTAATATCCAGGTTGATGGCTACATCGAAGGACGTATTCGTACCGAACAAACGTTATCGATAAGTGCAACGGGCCGTGTCTCTGGCGAGATCTTTGCCAGCAAAGTGGTCATCAACGGCCTGCATGAAGGAGCCTGCCACGCCGACAGCATTGAGATCCTGGAAAAAGGCAAAGCCAAAGGTGTCATTTACACTAATGATATTTGCATTGAGCGAGGCGGTTGCTTCCACGGTCAGACTTACCCGGCTGATAAAGAAAAAGTCGTCACTATTAATAAAGAAGAACCGGTAAAAGCCGCCGAGGCCTCCCCAGATCTCAGCAAGAAAGAAAGCGGTAAAGAGACCGCACCACTAACGCCACCGACTCAGCTCAAATCAGCAGAGGCATCCAGCACTACGGATAAAAGCGCAGCGCCAGTGAAACCAGCAGCTTCTGCAGCATCAACAGTGACGGCGCCTGTCACTGATACCAGAAAGCAAGCCAACGCCCGCAAATAAACGGCATAACCGGAATCCAGCATTCCGGTTATTTCTGTTTTCCCTCCGCACTCTCCTGCTGACCGCCTGCCAGATAAAAACTGTTATCTGCTTCTCAAATTCATCGTTTACTTTCAGTTAGTCCAGAAAAGCAATCATCAAGATACGATAATCAGTACATATTCAGTTGGATACATAAGGATCATGAAATGAAAACAAGGCTTACCCTGACCGCCATCTTTATTGCCAGTTTTGCACTCTCAGGCTGCACATCAACTCCGGGCGATACCGCACAAACTGATACGGCCAATCCCGCCAACGCTACTCAGGACATTCTTGATGCCAGTGCCTGTATTGGCTCAACAGAGCCGCCTGCGGCATGGGCCAGTAAGCTAAACCTTGTCGATGATCCCCAGTTGCTGGCCAGTTCTCTCGGTCAGCCTACTAAGGGCAAATTGTGTCAGGGAAAAGTGTACGAAGTGAAAGAAGGGGAAGCACTGACCGTCTTTCGGGCCTGGAACAGCACCAACCCCAACAGCCAGTTTGGTGCCTGGTGGGCGGCAAACCAGCCAAACGGAAAAGTGGCCCAGTATCGGGAAGGTTACGAAATTTGCTATCAATGGTCGCCGCTGGACAAAATGACACAGTGTGAACTGAAACCAGGCAGCAAACTGGTGATCGGCAATGGGCAGAGCGCGCAGTGTTCAGAATGGCTGACTTATCCGGTATCGGCTGAGCAACAGCTCTACCTTGAAGATACGGAAACTCTGGTCAGCAATTGCCAAACCTACGATGCGGTTTTTGGCTGGGAATAAGGTAATCAGCCCCTGCTCGTGCAGCTAGCCGGCGTCTTGTATTGCACTGTCTTGTATCGCACTTTTTTAAGAGCGCTTTTTATAAAGCGCTTTCTATAAAGCACTGATAGCCTCTGCGACAGAGGCAAAAGACACCTTAGCCGCACAACATGCGCCCAGACAAGACTGATGCGCTTTGATGATCTCAACAATCTCATCAAGGCGCATTGTCTGTTCCGTCTTTTCTAAGCTGGTGTCGCCAGAGCGCAGGCTCAAAAGACGAAACACCTGCCCGGCTGAATCAATCAGCACATCACCCGGCTGAAAGCCAAAGCAATGCAAATCAGAATCCGACTCCCAAGTATGGCGATCAGCAACAACACTCAGCTCCTGATCACCCTCATATTTCAACACCGCGGGCCAAACAACCATGAATAATCCACCTTGCTGGTTCAATCCGCCCATATTGCCTGCATTCAGGTACAACAGGCAAGTACCCAGCCAGCCGGTGTTATTTGCGGGAGCGACGCTTAGTCAGATTGCGATACCAAATGAATAATATTCGAAGGGCTGGCAACCCAAAATGCGGCAAATCCTTCCGGCAAAGGTTCAATCTCATCACATCGGGCAATCTTGTGGCTCGCAAGATGCTCTGCTGCAGCGGCAATATCATCAGTCACAATTTCGAGCCAGATTTCGGCCTGGCTGATACCCGGGACGTTATCGAGCCACAGCGTTTTATCACCAAACTGAAAACGGGGCGTATCTGTGTCTTTTTCACGAGCCAGTTCCGGAATGGCAATCACTTCACGATAAAAACTCAGCGTTTTCTCATACTCATGCGAAGGTATCTTCATTGCGATATTGTTGCCGGGTTTAAACACAGCTTTCATGATGAATCCTCCTATTTACCAGACGGCACAAGTTACCCGATGGTTCAAAGACTATGGCGGTAAAACACTCACACTGGCAAACACTCAGGTTTTCACTGATAAACCGACCAAGCGTGAGCATGCATTAGCATAGTCTGCAAAAAGGGCTGCTGTTACTGCATTGCGATACTCAACGATGGGGATCAGTGTCTACCTTAAGTTACACACCTAACAGCGGCAAATGACGCAGACGTTTATAATTGAACGCCAGCTCGACGCAATGACTGACAATCGCTGCTGGCAGAGGATCAGCAACATTCAAGACGATAGCTCGGTTACCCTGCAAGGACAGCGAGTGTCCGTATACTTCACGGAAAGTATCCACTAACCGGGTATTGCAGTTAAAGTAGAGAAAATAGTGTGCAGGATCTTTGGATGACCAGTTCATCCTGACCGGGCTACCCCCTTTCACCTGATAGCTGGGTTCGCCCCATTTCAGTGCTTCTTCAACATTCCCCAGATCATGGGCTTTAGCAACACCTAACACCACACTGCGCAGGTTTAGCATCACAGGTTTGATATGAGCCGGATAACTGTCAAACTTTGCTTTTACTGTTTCGTCCATGTCTTTTTCCTGAAGGTGGCATTGAATTCCAATCACTCCCTGATTTTTATTTCAACATTGCTATAACCTATCGACTGAAGCAGCACCATCACTGAATCCCGGTATTTATTAGTAATCAGCGGTACTGTGCTCACAGATACTGGCTGGCTTCACGGTAGGCTTCAAGCTCCATGGGCGCATTGCGGTACCCGTAAATAAACAATTGCAGTAAATACTGTTTAGTCTGTTCCCGAACGCCCAGCTGCTCTGCCTGACGGACGTGGATGAGCTCGTGTGCCAGCAGCTCTTGATTGTCTTTCTCTGAACGTTTAATCCAGAGTCCGTAGCCATAAGTATACGCCCCCGTTAAAGGGGAACTGTAGCCATACTTTGTGGCTAACGCAGCAAGCTCAGGATCATCGGGAAAAGGGAGTTTATCGACATAATAAACACGCACTTTATTTGGCGATTTCAAACCAACCCTAGAGGCAATCCTCAGCTGATTTGCATTTAATGGCTCCCCCTTCTCCAATGCTTCTGCTTCATTACCGTGCACATAGTGTTCTGCGGCCGGCAGTAACCTTTCAACATGCAGCAGCAGCTCCTGCGGCGGGTTTGCATAGGTTTCATCGCGATCTTTACAGCCAGAAACAGCAAAGATGACGGCAATTAAAACGATGATTTTCTGATACACATAACGCTCCTTGTTTTACACATATTGGATTGGGCCAGGCGTCGCTTTCGGGTCAGTGCCATCGTCATTATCGCCCGAAGTACCGACTTCCATCATGACACTGATACCAATAATTGCGCCAATCAAGGGTACAATAGCAACCAGCATCCATCAATCACTACGATTGGTATCATGTAATCGGCGTACAGTGAGCATTAGTGAAGGTATTAGAGTCAGGCTGGTATACACAGCGAAAAGTGCATAGTCATCGTTAATAGCCTCACTAATGAAAAGAAACAGATAACTGATAAGCGCATTAATCAGGCAGAACATCCAATATTCCTGACGACGAGCCCTGCCTTCTGAATCCGCATGTTTTTTAATCACACTTAAATAATGTCTCATATCTGCCAACTCTTAATTTTATCAATATCATTATTATTGGATGCTGTGAAATCACTTGAATGACAGGCAAGCCATACATGCCATAGCAATCAAACAGCTTTCATGCACAGCTAAGGACGACGGGCTGCAGGTTAAATTAATGCTTTTTTTAAGTAAATAACGCCAGAGCGACACACCTGTTGATTATTAGTTTCGACATTGCTTAAAAGGTGTGGTTATTGCGAGTGAATATCTTTTATTTCAAGGAACTTTTCGACGAATTGGGCGCAATACCCATTTCTGATGAAAATTCAGCTCGTAGTTGTCAACTAACTGTTGAAATAGGATTAGAGCGATTCAAATGATAACCCCCACTTAAGTAGGGGTTAGAAATTAGGAGTGAAAATAAAGCTTATCGATGACTAATAATTCAGCGTTAGTAACGCTTGGTATTTTCTCCTCTGAAATAGAACGGTGCCATATCAACTTCTTGGTGAAGAATGGAGCATCCTAGTCCTTCGCGAACGGCGTTCACCAGCAAACCGTTATCCTGATCAATGGTCCAGGTAAACACGCCCCCTAATCCTAAATTGGCAGCATAAGCCCCTTTGGCTCTGGCGGTTCTGGGTGTATATAAAGACATAAAGAGTTTTGAGTTGGGATTGTAGAGATAATCTGCGTCAGCCTGTTCATCGGTATACAAGGAGAACCCGTTTTTGCCTGATTGAGCATTCAGGTCAAGATAGTTATAAAGAATGTCATACCATTCTGATGTACCTGACTCAAACGTGCCGGTTGTGGTATCAGAACCGGGTTGATAACTGCCGGAAAGCGGTGATTGACTAGTAAGCTCAGCGCCGCGTGCGTTTCTGGTATATCCGGCATAACCAATATTGATGTTGCCTGGTTGAACGCCGAGATCCAGTAAGTACATGACGGCGGTATCGACACTGAATGCGGTTTCTTTAGTCGAATACAGGTTAGTGTGGTGATTCAGTGCATCTGCCCAAGGCGTGCCGAAAAAATCGTACGTCATTAGGTTAATGCCCTCAACACCAGCGGCTATCAGCTCAGGGATATGAGACAGAGCCATGATTTCAGGATCTGCTGATGTTGCAATGCTCACTTTTGTTTTACCTAGGCCTGCATTGGTCAGTGCGGCTTTTAAGTCTTGAACAAGCAGCTTGTAGTATTGCCAGTCATCTGCACCGTGGTGGTTTCCATTACCAGGGGCGCCAGGGTATTCCCAGTCTAAATCCAGCTCGGTGAACATTGGGAATCGCTGTAGCATGTCGACGACACTGGCGCAGAAATTAGCACGTTTAACCGGATCTCGGGAGGTGTGGTAAAAACCGTCACTCATAGTCCAGCCACCGATACTAAAAGAAAGGACTAAAAAATGTCCAGCACGGAGAGCTTCGGCTTGTTTTTCACGTAGGCCGCCCAACACACCTTGTACTTTAGCTTGGTGAAAGTCCGCTGGGATCTGAATATCTTTCCAGCTATCAAACCCGTTGTTTCGGTAAGCCTGAGCATCACCCCAGCTATCCAGGAAAGTGATATCACCGTCTTGGGTTCTTTGGAACTCGAGTGCAGCATTACGGATTGCCTGCTCCTTCTCGCCCAGATCACCTAAGATCCCAGCAAAACCGACAATGATTTTATCGTATGCGCGCGGATCCAATAGCGCTAAGTCCCCTCCCCGTCCACGTTCCCAGGGCGGGCACTCTATGTTGTCGAGCCGACCATCATATTGCGACCTGTCAGTGTAATAACCAAACACCTTAGGTTTGTGAGTTGTCTCGTAGTGATTGTAGAGTCGATTGGCAACACGTTCAGATGTGTAGCTCAGCTTTTGAGTTTCTGAAGAGGGAGAAAAGCCATCTTTTTCATAACAATAATCTGTTGCATGATCAGGTTTTGTAAATTCCACCATGGTACGCTCTCCTTGTAAGAGGTCAATTTCATATAAACGCTAGATGCGAAAATCGAAATTTCAACAATCACAGGACCGCACTTGCGATACATTTCACAATTTTTCAGGTCGGATTTTTCTACGGCTTATTAGTCGGATAGGCAACCAAAGCGTATACCAAGGTCAAATATCCTTCCTCTGGTAACTGTGATGGATACATCAATGCTTGAAGCAGAATTTCAGTGCATTGATGGTAGATATTATTTCAGGCTGGCAGATGCACTGCTTATGAAAAAACGGCCTGCTAGGCAGACCGTGATTCAGTGTGGCGGGAAAACTTATCCACTCAGGCGGAAGCTGAGCTTCCTTTCACTGGCGTTTCAACAAAACAGTCGCTACTTCAACAAAGCAACCACAGTATGACGGTGAACGTTAGCCTGGGCTGATACCACCTGGAAGGCGGCAGCAAAGGAGCGGGTGTCCTGCAACGATTGCAGCTTGGTATCAATACTCTCAACAGATTGACCCGCCGGGCAATGATGGCCCTATTTTAAAAGTGACTGTCCTGTTAAAACCTAACCCTAAGTTCGGCATGCAAGTCGTGCCATGTGGGATAAAAGGATCGAGAACAGCAACGATTGGCACTATAGTAAATTGCTATGCGCACGTATTGAGATATTTCTGCCAATGTTGCTGACCTTTCAAAACTACCCTGTAATCTTCGTACTGACATGAACTATACAGTTTTTTAGCAGCAACATTATCATCGGCCACTTCCAGGGTAATTTTCAGATAGTGATTATCGCGACAATACTGCTCTATCGCATGAAGTTGCGCCTTACCTACCCCTTTACCTCTACAGCGATTCGCAACCATAAAGTCATGAATGTTCATGACTCTCTGCAATCGATATGTAGAAAAAGATTCAAAGCAAACAGCAAAACCTGCAGGCTTGTCGTCAATGAAGCTCATAAAACCGTGAAAATAGGACAACGCAAACAATTGTTCAATGACTGCAGGATCAAACGCTACAGAAAAGCCGGAAAGATACTCTCTGAACAAAGACTCAAATAGATTTTTATGTTCACTATTTCCTGGTTCGAGATGTTTGACTAAAATTTCCATATTCATTTCCGCTGAAAACTCATAACGAGACTGTCCTGTTAACGCTCACTTACCCATCTCTGTTATACGTATTTTGTCAGGGGTTTTTCCATTGGAATACAATCCAAACTCACGCCTCTTGGAGAATGATAAGTAGAAAGCGCCTCACCAATAAAACCACAGGAGCGATAAAAAGGCGCTGCGTTCAACGTCGATTCTAACTTTAGCAATGACAGGCCATGTTGTTTGCCTAACTCCTCTAGAAATGCCAGCATTTGCTTTGCAGCACCTCTACCAAAGTAATCAGGATCGACAAAAATCGCATCGACCATACCCGTAGCAGCAGTAAGCTTACCGCAACCAATCACTCGATCATCTGCTTCTGAAACATAGAATGTTTCGATAATGTCCCGGATTAATGAGTCCGTTATTCCGCTCTGAGTCCACAATGCTAACTGCTCTAAGGAATAGTATGCTGAACATTGGTCAAGAATCGCACGACTTCTGAGATCGAAAATTGCCTGAACATCTGACTTAATCGCCTTTCGGATTGTGATCATAAAGTTGCTTCCTAAGTTACACACATAACATTTCCTGCACCATCGCGCCGCCCAGCTCGTTTCGCTCTGTACCGCAGTGCCATTTCCGATAGACATTGCCAGACATGTTACCGCCCCTGACAATCAAGTCACGAAGTGGGTTTAGCGTTTTGATGGTAGGTATTATTTAAGGCAAGCATCATATTTTGATATGAGTGAAGTTTCACTAAATATCATGTGTTTACATGCATATCTGTGGCTTTGCACAGATTTTTGTGCAGGCAGATACACTGCCTATGAAAAAAGAACGGCCTGCTAGGCAGACCGTGATTCAGTGTGGCGGGAAAACTTATCCACTCAGGCGGAAGCTGAGCTTCCTTTCACTAGTGTCTTCAACAAAACAGTCGCTACTTCAACAAAGCAACCACAGTATGACGGTGAACGTTAGCCTGGGCTGATACCACCTGGAAGGCGGCAGCAAAGGAGCGGGTGTCCTGCAACGATTGCAGCTTGGTATCAATGCGCTCAGCAGACTGCCCGGCCATCGCCTTGCCGACTTTCGAGTCCAGATCGGCCTGGAAGTTTCTCAACTGATCCAGCCCTTTCTGGATCTGTTGCAACCCCTGATTGACATGGCGCATGGTGTGGCGAATTTGTTCACCGTCTGCCAGTTTCAGGGAGATACTTTCAATGCCCTGTGGCTCGGGCTGCACTTTAATGCGATTCGGCTGACCGGCCGGGTAACGGTGGCCCTGCCCGCTGATGGTGACATGCTGGCCTAAGGTCTGAAAATCCGACTGAGAGGTTGAGAAGATCACATCGCCGCTTTCTGTGGCAGCCGCCCGCAGACCGAGCGGAATGACTGCTTTGTCTATTTGCTGGGTCAGCTGGCGATCGGTTTGCGAGGCATCAAAGGTCAGCAGCGCCGTGCCGCGATCCTGTACCGTCAGGTGAAGCTGCTCACTCTGCTGTCGCTGGCGTACCAGGTTCAGCCCGTTCACCGTAAAGCTTTGCTTGGGATCGCCTTTGGGCTGAAACTGAAGCTGACTGTCCAGCACCCGTTCACCATCAAACCGACTGCCATTCAGCGTTTGCTGTATGTGGCTATGGTGGCGCTGAAGCTGATCCACACGGCCTTGGGTAATCGCGGTCGAACTGCCCAGCATCTGAGTGAGGATTTTTTTCATCCCCTGTAGATCACGGCCCACGCTGACCAGACTCTGATACGCAATCTGACCCCGGGTCACTTGTTGCTGGCCCTGCGAGAATAACTCGCTGGTTGCCGTGTATCCGCCTTTGACGACAGCCGGGCGTTGCGCCGGTGCCGTGTCCTGAACAGCGGAAACAGAGCCACCGGCAGGTGCCGGTGGTGAAATTGTTGCCTTGTCATTTTTCAGCAGTGAAATCGACTGTTGCCGAATCTCTGCAGTAGAGTTCACCATAGTGTTCTCTCTTCCTTATAAGCGATCAAACAATGACAGATCGTTAATCTTGGTAAAGCTGGCCTGTGATGCCTGAAGTGCCGAGAGATAATTGCTCAAACGTACAGACGCTTCCGCGTAATCCAGGTTTTTCAGGTCGCCTTCCACTTTATCAACGAACAGCTTGTTATCGGCGTGTCCGTCTGACATCAGATCCAGGTTATTGTGGCGGCCGCCCATGTCGGTCATGGCGCCTAACACGTTGCCAAAAGTGGTATCTATAGCCGCCAGGGTGTCATCCACTTCTGTTCTGAAATTGGCCGTCGGGGCCTGAAATTCCGCAATCAGATCATCAATTTTCTGAAAGACAGTGGCACCGCCACCTAAATCCAGCAACTCCAGCGCCGTCACGTTAGATTCCATCGTGACCCCTTTGGCGACTGTCACCAGACGCTTATCAGCATTGCCATTCAGCGTGTAACCTGCGCCGGTATCCGTCAGAGCCTGTGTGTCGGTCTGGGTGCCGGAAAACAGATAGATACCTTCTTCGTCCTGCGCATTGAACACCGCCTGTAAGCCCTCTTTCAGGCTTTCCATTTCCGTGATAATGCCCTGACGATCTTCATCTGTCATGGTGCCGTTTGAACCCCATAGCACAAGATCACGTAAACTCTTTAAACTTTCGCTTGCCGTATCTAAATAGGCTTCCTGACTTGACAGCGTAGTTTTCACGTTGGCGATATTGGCCTGATACTGAGTCAGTGCGCTGCCTTCGCGCCCGAGGTTCAGAAGCTTGATGGAATCAATCGGGTCGTCCGACAGCTTAGTCAGACGGTCACCGGTCGACATCTGTTGCATCACTTCGCCCAAACCCACATTGTTTTTGCTCAGGCTGCTCAGCATCATCTGGCTGAATTGAGTGTCACTGATACGCATAATTATTCCTTAAAACAGAGCCAGTACAGTATCGAACAGGTTATTCGCCGTACTGATCACCTTCATGTTTGCCTGATACGCATTGGCAAATATCATCAGATTGGCGGCTTCTTCATCGCTGTTCACTGAACTCAGGTTTTCTTTGACTGAGATCGCTTGTGCATTCAGGTTTTCCGCCGCTTTTGCGTCTGAGGTGACCTGGCGTGCTTTGATCGCCGTATCCCCTACCATGGCAGTAAAGGTATCGCTGATAGCGATATTGCCGTAACCGGTAATTGCAAAGGTCTGGTTGCTAAGAGCAACTAAATCGGTCAGCACGTCACTGTTACCCGGAGTACCGTCTGAAGACAGTGCCAGCTCTTCCGGTTTCAGGGCGGTAATCTTCAGGCTCGAAGACGGGCTGGCCGGGTCATAGGTAAACAATGGCTGGCCGGCATTGCCGTTCAGATCCTGCCCGGTGGCCAGGGTGTTGTTAAAGGCATCAGCAAACGCCACAGCCATTTCATCCAGCGTCTGACGGAAAGGCAGCAGGGTCTCTACCTGATAATCGGCTATCGCGCCAAGCTCGCCGCCAATATTACCGTTAATTGGAAAACGCTGGCCTGCAAAATCGATTTCCATGTCGGCCAGATAGGGATCCGACGGATCGGGAATGGCTTTGATCTGAGAGGCCTGATCACCCAGCACCAGCGGCTGACCGGATGCCAGAGTGACCTGCAGACTGCCATCCGGCTGCTTATTGGTTTTGATGGACATCATTTCAGACAGCTGTCCAATCAGTGCGTCACGTTCATCGAGCAGTTGAGACGGGTTGCCGTTGGTCGAGCTCATTTCAACAATACGCTTGTTCACATCGGCAATATTCACCAGCAAGCTGTTACTCAGTTCGACCGCCGCCGTGCGCTGTTCACTCAGATCTTTATGCTGGGAGTAATAAGACTCAGACAGCGTATTGAAACGGCGCGTCAGAGCATCTGCTTCACTGATGATTTGCTGACGCAGCGGCGTTGACTCGGGTTTCACCGACGCATCATTCAAGGCGGCGTACAAGTTGTCCAGACCTTTGGCGATGTTAAAGCTGTCTGCCCCCATCACGTTTTCAAGCTGAGACATATTGCTGAGATAACGTGAAGAATAGGACGCCTGGCTTTGGGTCGCCCAGGTTTGTCTCACTACAAATTCATCGGATATACGGCGAATACTGGTGACTTCCACACCGTTACCTGCACTGGTGCCCAGTGCAGAACTGGGACCGAGCGCAGCAAACTGCGCCTGCTGACGGCTGTAACCCGGCGTATTCACGTTAGCGACATTTTGCGCGGTAACATCAAGGCCAGCACGGTTTGCATTCAAACCGGTTAATGCAATGTTGATTATGCTCATTAAGATCCGTGCTCCATTTTCGCATCAATCCTGGAAATTAGCGGCTGCTGAAACGCCATATTGTTAATGGCTGTCACTCGTTGAGTAGCCGGAAGCTGTTCTTTATCAAGGGCGACCTGCTCACTGGCGGTGTTAAATTTGCCCGCCTCCGGTGCCAGCGACGGGCTGTTGGCCGCCAGATTTTCACGGTTGAGCGCCGAATCGCCGCTGTCATGCGGGCTAAGTTGCTTAACCAGCATGTCGGCAATGCCGGCACTTTGTCGCTTCGCCATGTCCATCGCCAGTTGGCCGTCATAGAAGTCGCGAAAAACGCCTTGTTCTTTACTCGAAAACGGGTTGTCTTCCGCTGCCAGTACATCACTGCTGCTGCGCATCTGGCGCAGCACCATCTGCAGAAACATGGCTTCAAACTGACCGGCCACTTCATGCAGGGCCTGTTTTTTATCAGCCTGAAACTTCAGGTTATTCACTGCACTGTTATCGTGATACAGCATGGCGTTAGCCTGACCATCAATTTTCATTGCCACTCCTTAAATAACCACCAGCTCAGCATTCAGCGCACCCGCTTCATGCAGGGCCTGCAGAATTGACATCAGATCATCCGGCGTTGCCCCCAGGCTGTTCACCGCATCGACAATCGTGCTCAGTTCAGTACCTTCCGGCCAGATATACATAGGTGCTTCGTCCTGGCTGATATCGACCAGCGAGTTATTCACCACCTTGGTTTCACCGTCGGCAAAGGCGTTTGGCTGGCTGACAGACTGCATTTCACGAATGGTGACTGTCAGGCTGCCATGACTGACGGCTGCGGCGCTGACTGTCACGTTTTTGCCGACCACCACAGTACCGGTACGGGAGTTGAACACGACTCTGGCCGGACGACGGCCTTCTTCGACAACCAGCTCTTCCAGCATCGACATAAAGGTCACGCGCTGCTGGGTATCCATAGGGGCCAGCACTTCCACTTTGGCCTTATTGATAGCCGTTGCCACACCCGAACCAAAGGTGTTATTGACGGCGCGGGCAATGTTTTTCGCGGTGGTGAAGCTCGGGGTACGCAGGTTGAGCGTGATATTGGGCTTTTGATTGAAATCAGTCGGGATTTCTCGCTCCAGTGTGGCGCCGTTCGGAATACGCCCCGTTGTTGGGGTGTTAATGGTCACTTTCGAGCCACTCAGACCTTCAGCACTGGCGCCGCCGACAATCACGTTGCCCTGTGCCACCGCGTAGACTTCACCGTCCACGCCCCGCAAAGGGGTCAGCAGCAATGTCCCGCCGCGCAAGCTTTTGGCATCACCCAGGGATGACACCACAATATTCACTGTCTGGCCTTTCCCTGCCATTGGATCGATAAACGCAGTCACACTGACCGACGCCACGTTTTTCAGCTTAGGATCGGTGCCCTCGCTGATCTGCACACCAAACTGGCGCAGCATATTGGTGACAGACTGACTGGTAAATTTCACCTGGTTACGGTCACCCGTACCATCAAGACCAACGACCAGACCATAGCCCACCAACTGGTTACCACGGATGCCTTGCACATCCACTAAATCCATAATAGGCATAGCAATGGAGGCGTTGGCAGAGACAGAGTGAGCTCCCCAAAGCGCCACTGCCATAAACAGCAATAGGGTTTTGAACGATTTCATCAGAACGGCATCCATGGGCTAGTAAAGAATTGAGTCAGCCAGCCGGCTGAGTTACTGTCAGCCAGTGCTCCGCGGCCAGAATAGGTGATACGCGCATCACCGATACGTTGCGAAGACACCTGATTCAAGCGGTTAATGTCGTCGACCCGCACAATCCCTGACAGGCGGATAAATTCATCGCCCTGATTGAGACGCAGCCATTTTTCCCCGCGGATACGCAGCACGCCGTTAGGTAGCACGGCGTTCACCGTCACTGTAATCGCCCCTTTCAGTTTGTTACCCTGCGAGCTTTGCGATGAACCATCAAAGCCGCGGCTGGCATCCACACTGGCCGATAAGTTGTCTGCGGTGTAATTGCCAAATACCGGCGCACTGATGCCAACTTCTGAGTCTTTGGAAAACTGGGTATTGGCTTTTTTGCTCGACTGGGTTTCTTCGTCCAGCACTATGGTGAGAATGTCACCTACCCGGTAAGCACGGCGATCCTGAAACAAGGTCATCATGTAGTTGTTGCGATAAAGACTGCCGTCAGACGCTTCCGGCAAAGAGTAATCCAGTACCGGTGGCGCGAAGGCTTCATCATCGGGTTCTGGTGTGGAGAATTCAGGGCGCATGGTGCACCCTGTCAATAACACCATGAGAAATGGAATCAGCCACTTCATAGGATTTCCTTTCGGTGTAAGCATTAAACTGACTGCGCGACAAACTTCAGCATGTCATCCGCAGCTGAGACGACTTTGGCGTTCATTTCGTACGCACGTTGCGTGGTGATCATATCGACCATCTCTTCCACCACCTGCACGTTAGAGCCTTCCAGCGCACCTTGTTTGATGCTGCCCGCCCCGTCCAGACCCGGTACCAGTTCATCCGGCTGGCCGCTGGCTTCTGTCTCGCGATACAGGTTGCCGCCCAGCGCTTCCAGACCGGCCGGGTTTGCGAATTGCGCCAGAGTGATCTGACCCAGTTCCTGCGGCTGCGGATCACCGGCAACCTGCGCCGCGACTGTGCCGTCTACACCGATACTGATTCGGGTGGCCGCATTCGGGATCTCAATTTGAGGAATCAGCGGCAGACCCTGAGTATTGACAATCAGCCCTTCCGAGTTGACATGAAACTGGCCGTTGCGGCTGTACATGACTTCACCGTCAGAGTTTTCAATCTGGAAGAAGCCACCACCCATGATGGCCATATCCAAGTCCTGGCTGGTGTTTTGCGTGTTACCCTGGGTAAAGACTTTCTGTGTGCCGACAACACGCACACCGCTACCCAACTGCACACCTGTCGGCAGTTCATTAACCTGATCGACCGGCGCACCCGGCTGACGCTGAATGGTGTAGAAGAGGTCTTCAAAAACAACGCGGTCGCGTTTAAAACCTACTGTGTTAACGTTTGCCAGGTTGTTCGAGATGGCGGTCATCTTGGTGTCTTGCGCCGCCATACCCGTTTTGCTGACCCATAATGCAGAATGCATGTGATCTCTCCTTTTTATTAGCCGTTACGCAGCAGACGGTTACCAGCCTGAGCGAGTTTTTCTGCGGTTTTCATCATCCGCACCTGCATTTCGAAATTACGCGTCAGCGACATGACGCTGACCAGTTCTTCAATCGCGGAAACGTTACTGCCTTCCAGGTGTTCAGGTGCCAGACGCACTGTGGCATCCGCAGCGAAATCATTACCGTCACGGGCTTGAAGCAAGCCATCATTCATTTTCTGAACATCGGCAATATTCGGGTTAACCAGTTTTAGCTGACCGACTTCCAGTTCCGCACCACCACCCGGCGGAATGACAGTCACCATGCCGGTTTCACTGATTTCAATGCTCTGGTTAGGCGGAATAACGATAGGTTCGCCTTCTGCCATTACAGGGAAACCGTTGACTGTCAGGTTGCCCTGCTGATCAATTTTCAGGTTACCGGCACGGGTGTAAGACTCGCCGCCATCCGGGCTTTGTACTGTCAGAAAACCATCACCATTAATGGCGATATCCAGCTTGCGACCGGTTTTCACCATGTCACCAGCATCAAAACGGGTCGAGGCCGAGTTCGTTACCACCATAGTGCTGCCGTCAAAACCACGTCCCTGAATGGCATAACTCTTTGCTCTTTCCATGTCGGCACGAAAACCTGTGGTATCGGCATTCGACAGGTTGTTCGAGCGCACCTGCTGTGCGCTCAGTACCCGACTTGCTCCACTGGTTGCTGTGTATAACAGGCTATCCATCAACTCACCCTTAAATTGCGTTGAACAGCGCTTGGGTCAGCTGCTCTGTGGTCGAGATGGTTTTGGCGTTCGCCTGATAGTTACGCTGTGCTGTCATCAGGTTGACCAGTTCGCTGGTCAGATCCACGTTAGAGCCTTCCAGTGCCCCCGGCGACAGGCTGCCCAGGATACCGCTGCCAGGCTGCCCGGTAATCGGTGCACCCGATCCAAAGCTTTGCTGCCAGCCAGTGTTGCTGACTTTGACCAAGGCTTGCGGGTTAGCAAAATCGGCCAGCATGACCTGTCCCTGCAGCAGCGACTGACCATTGGTGTAAGTGGCGTATACCATGCCGTTATCTTCAACGCGCACGCCTGTCAGTTCACCGGATGAATAACCGTTCGGGTTGTTGGTGCTGGTGCCGAAATCGGCGCCGAACTGTGTAGTACCCAACAGGTCGATGTCCACACTCATTGGGTCTGCACCGGCAGGGTTAAAGGCAATATTGAAAGGTGCCGCCGGTGTGGCCAGCGTACCGTCAGTATTAAATGTCGCCGCCTGAGGTGCACCCGGTGCAGCACCGTCAACAGAAACATGAATGTCCCAGGCGTTAGCACCGGTTTTCACGAAATACTGGGTCATGGTGTGCGGATTACCCAGCGAGTCGTACACCTTGGTGGTGTAAGAAGAGTTATACGTATCGTGGTCGCCCATATTGAACGGCGCAACCGCAGGCGTGTTCACGCGAGAATCGAAGTTAGCAACGAAATCCACACGATCAGTGGCTTTGGCAGCCAGCGACGCTGTTTTAATTTGCAGATCACCCACAGCGCCCGATTGCAGATTGTTATTACCGTCAACGGTATAACCTTGCAGCTTCATGCCAGTGTTACTGATAATGTTGTTGTCTTTATCTGTGTTGAACACGCCAGAGCGGGTATAAACAACCTGACCACTGGTATCTTTAGTGACGAAAAAGCCGTTACCACCAATAGCCAGATCCAGTGAACGACCCGTGCCGCTCACTGAGCCATTTTTATCAAAGTTCTGAGAGATAGCAGCCACTTCCACACCACCGGCCTGAATACCGTTGTAAACAGAAGAGAACTCAGTACGTGATTCTTTAAAACCCGTGGTCGACACGTTTGCAATGTTGTTACTGATGGTATTGAGCTGTGTATTGGTGGCTCCCAGGCCACTCAGCGCGATATCAAAACTCATAATATCCTCGTTATCTTGTATGAAAATCAGCTGCCGAACTGGCTAATCTGGTAGAAAGGAATGCTGCCGACACCGGCAACATTGACCAGGGCTGAGCCCCCGTTACTTGGAACACGTACTTGTTCAACCTGACCAGCCAGCAGCACCTTGGGCTCTGTCTGGCCGGATTGGACTTCCACTGACACTGTGTAGTTACCTTCCGGCAGTTCCAGCGCTTCCGGGTCAATGGTGAAATCCACATCCCCGGCACCGTGCGCGCCCAGCGGTACTTTGGTCACACGGCCATAGTCATCTTCCAGCAGCAGGTTGACCTGATTAGACGCGTGCGCCAGTTCAATCTTGCCGCTCTGCGTGCCTTCACCCAGTGTCATTTCATTGGTGCTGACATACACGGTCTGACCGACTAAACCCGCTGTTGCCAGTACCTGCATGTTGTCCATCAAGACCATGCTGTTCTGCATCATCTTGGACATATTCTCGGTGCTCTGAACCTGAGAGAACTGCGCCAGCTGACCGACGTATTCTGTGCCGTCGAGCGGGTTGAGCGGATCCTGATTCTGGATCTGAGCCACCATCAGGGTCAGGAACTCGTTCTGCAGGGCATCGGCGCTGTTATCACTGGTACGGTTTGCCTGAACACCGTTATTGCCGCTTGTGGTTGCCGGGCTATCCCCGGACAAGGCGGTGTATTGTGCTAAGCTCATCGGCTACCCTCCCCCAGACGCAGCAGGCCCTGCTGCATACTTTTCACATTGGCCAGCACTTCGACATTGGTCTCGTAACTGCGGGTGGCGGACATCATGTCTGCCATTTCCGCCACAACGTCGATACCCGGATAGAAGACATAGCCTTCATCATTCGCCAGCGGGTTATTCGGTTCGAAACGCTTGTCCACTTTGCTCTCATGCTGAACCACATCGACAATGCGCACTTCCGCATTCGGGTACACATCTTTGTCGGCAGTTAATTGTGTCTGGCTGTACACAGTAGCAAACACAGGTTTCAGCGCTTTGTAAGCATCATTAGGATTGCTGGCTACTGCATCGGCATTAGCCAGGTTACTGGCTACCGTATTCAGACGGACGGTTTGCGCCGTCATTGCAGAACCAGCGATTGAGTAGATGTCCGTAAAAGCCATAGTGTTTAACGACCCTCAATTGCTTTGGCCAGTCCGCTGAACTTCATGTTCATAAAGGTCAGACTGGTTTGAAAATCCATGTTGTTCTGGGCAAACTTGGCTTGTTCCACGCCCAGCTCAACGGTATTACCGGTTTTGCTGTTCTGGTACGGCACCCGGTATTTCGCGCTCACATCCAATTGCGGTGGGGGTGTGTCCACTCGTGAGCTTGTGTTTTTCATCACGCTTTCAAACGCCAGGTCTCTGGCGAGATATCCAGGGGTATCGACATTTGCTAAGTTGCTTGCCAATACTTTGCTGCGCTGTACCCTGAAATTAAGCGCATCAGGATGGACACCCAGCGCATTTTCAAAACTGATCGCCATTGTTTTTCCTTTAAATCGGTCACGCTTGCACCATGACTACTAACAAGAAACATGCCAATATTTTATGTATTATTTTTCAATAGGTTACAAAGAGGAAAGGAAGCGGAACTTCCGCTCTTTCACACATAAGCGGAAATCAGGAAACAGGAAATCCGGCCACATTCTCGCGCTGTGGGCAACGGCATTAATGATCCCTTCTGCTGTCCTGGCTGACAGCGGCAACAAACAGGATGAGTCTGAACTGGTGGCCTGGACTCAGGCTCAGATAGAGCAGGAAATCGCCAGCTATGCGTCAAGGCAACAATGGCCGGACTATCACACTGAGATCAGTATTAGTGTGCCGGCTTCCGTGGATCACCTACCGGCCTGTGACACTGCGCTGTACATCAGCGCAGCCGATCAGCAGAGCCTGCCGGTGGGCTATTTGCGCCGTCAGCTCGAATGCCAGTCCGGCCCTCAGCCATGGAAACTGAACATTACGGCGCAGGTCAGTATCCGGTTACCGGTTATCGTCTCAACCACACACATCAGGCGGGATACCAAGCTGTCGGCAACCATGCTCAAACCTCAGACCCTGACTCTGAGCCGCAATGAAGCGTTTGCGACCCGTCCCGAGCAGCTCATTGGCCAGCGAACCCTGAGACGAATCCGCAGCGGCCAGATCATCAACCCACTGCAGCTCCAGCCACTGTGGCTGGTCGAGGAAGGTGACGCTGTCGTTATAGTGGCCAGCAAAAATGGCCTGGAGGCCAGCATGAAAGGAGAAGCTTTACAAAGTGGTGTTAAAGGTGAACAAGTTTCTGTCCGCAATATCAGTTCAGGAAAGGTCATTCAGGCTTTAGTGGTTGAGCGTGGAAAAGTTGAAACTATTTTTTAATTTCCGCCCGGAAGCGGTCGCTTTTCCTCTTTAGCAGATACTTAAATTCAAGCGGTAGAAAAAGCGAGCAGGATAAATTCATGAAAATTGACAAAGTAATTAATTCTCAAGTGGCGTCGTCAACACAGCGTCCGTCCAGCCCGGCACAAGTGGAAACCGCAGGTAAGGCAAAAGGCCTGGAGCCAGTGATCAGCGTCAGCAACCAGATCATTTCACAGGCGCAGGAAAAACTGGCCGACTTACCAGACATCGATATGGAAAAAGTGAATGCGGTAAAGCAGGCACTGGCAAAAGGCGATCTCAAACTCGACATTGATACCCTGTCCAGCGCGATTCTGGAATTCCACACCGGACACGAATGAGGCCAGACATGAGCAAGCAGCAGATAGTGAAAGCACTGATTCAAGGGATCCGCCACGACCTTCAGGCTTACCAGCAACTCGGACAACTGCTGTTAAGGCAGCAAGCCAGTTATCTGCAGTTTAACGGTACGACGTTATCCGAACTGGTAAAAAAGCAGGAACATTTGCTTGCTCAGCTTCAGCACAGCGCCTCGCAGCGCAGGCAGTTATTACAACAGCTCGGGCTGTCTGCCGATAAGCAAGGTATGACAATACTGATGAAAAAACTGCCGTCACCCCTGAATGCTCAGGTTCGCCAGAGCTGGCAGCAACTGGAGAATCACATCCAGTCCTGCCAGAAAGCCAATCAGGTAAACGGCAATCTGTCCGCCTCTTACGGTGAGTTGCTGATGCAGATTAAAGGCGAACCTGCCTATGGCACGGCGTTGATGCAGAGCTGATATGACGATTGCCCGCAAAACCGGCTCCTGCTTTTGGGCCGGTTTCTGTTGTTGGTTCACACTGATCATCCTGCCGGGTTTTGCATTGGCCAACCCGGCTTCTTCGTCTTTTTCTCTCAGTGCCGATGCGTTACAGGCTCAGGTCGACAAGTTACTGCCCCACCGCCAGCTGATTCAGCGACACCTGCTGCGCAATAAAGAAACACTGCTAAATATTGAGCAGGTACTGCGTAGTAAACAGCTCCCGGCCAACCTGGCGTTACTGCCCATGATTGAATCCACGTTCAGAGTGGATGCGGTCTCGTCAGCCAATGCAGCCGGCCTGTGGCAGCTGATACCGGCCACCGCCGAGCGGTTCGGATTACAGGTACAGGCAGATAACGACGAACGCTTTGATGTTAAAAAGAGCACTCAGGCCGCCGTCGCTTACCTGTCATTTCTGTACAACAAGTTCGATCAGGACCTTGCGCTGACACTGGCCGCCTACAATGCCGGTGAAGGCAGGGTCGGCCGGGCCATAAAAAAAGCCAACAGCCGCCGGTTCACGGCGCTCTCGTTACCGAAGGAAACCCGCGACTATGTGCACAAATTTCATGCGCTGCTTTCGGTTGTGGATCTGGACGCACTGACCCGACAGGCAAGCTCAAAAGACCCTCTTCTGAGGCTGACCGTCAGCCGCCCGCCCACCGATATGGAAACCCGGATACTGACTGATCTGTTTGCTAAACGGGAGGTCATTAATATGTCGCCTGTCAAACCACTGATCCCTTTATAAATATTGATACTCGCACATCCGTGAACGGTTCCTATACTGAAGATTGATATTTCTATTAATTAGCATTACCTGTCGGTTCTCACCGACAGGCCGATGAAGCAGAAGGACACGTTATGACGGACACGATTCAGGCTTGTCTGCTGGGAGCCCTATGCCTGCTGATGATCTCAGGGTGCGATCGCGATAACGCACAAGACAAAGCGTTAGTCAAAGCGCTGGAAAACAAAGTCGAGATGCTCGAACAGCAGCTGGAAGAACAGCCGGTACAAAGCCTCCTGAGTCAGGATTCGCAACGTGTTGAAGAGCTTGAAAAAGAAGTCAATACACTCAGGGGCCGGCTGAGCAAAAAAATCAGCTTTTCCCCGACCTTACAACGTATAACAGAAAAAGGTTATCTCGAATGCGGGGTCAGTACCGGGTTGCCCGGATTCTCCATACCCAATCAGAAAGGCGAATGGTATGGCCTGGATGTAGAGTTCTGCCAGGCTGTCGCCGCCGCAGCACTGGGTGATAAAAGCAAAGTCAAATTTATCCCTCTCAATGCCCGAGAGCGCTTTGCGGCACTGCAGAAAGGCGAAATAGACATACTGTCACGCAATACCACCTGGACCTTGCAGCGCGACACGGCGCTTGAACTGCATTTTGCCGGTATCCTGTATTTCGATGGCCAGGGCTTTATGGTGAAAAAATCCCTCAATGCCAACAGAGCGGCAGATTTGTCCGGCGCCACCATTTGCGTTCAGTCTGGTACCACCACCGAGCTGAACCTCGAGGACTATTTCAAGCTCAATAATCTGATGTACACTCTGGTTCCCTTCGATACTGCGCAGGAAACCATCATGGGCTTTGAAGAAGGCCGCTGCGATGTGCTGACCGCGGATCAGTCCGGCCTTTACGGCTTAAGGCTGAATCTGAAAAATGCCGAAGACGCGATTATTTTACCGGATATCATTTCCAAAGAACCGCTGGGACCTGTGGTTCGTCAGGGAGACGACCAATGGTACAACATAGTGAAATGGACACTGAATGCCATGATCAATGCCGAGGAGCTGGGGATCAGCTCGCAAAATATTGATGAGATGAAAAGCAGCAATATTCCTGAAATACGCCGGTTTCTTGGCTTAGACGGCCCACAGGGGAAAAGCCTGGGTCTTAAGCCTGACTGGGCTTACCAAATTATCAAACAAGTGGGTAATTACGGCGAAAGCTTTGATCGCACAGTCGGCATCCAGTCTCCGCTTCATATACAGCGGGCACAAAACAGTCTCTGGACACAGGGAGGTTTGCATTATGCGCCCCCGATACGTTAGTCTTGCCTGAACCAGATAGGCCAAACCGTCAAATTTACACACTGTTACATCTTTGATCATAGGTATTGGCACTGTCTCCAGTATATTTAAGCCAATAGTTTCGACGATTTTTTCAATTTCGGTTCAAAGTTTCAATTACTTACTATTGAAACTTGCTGGCGTTGCCGCCATATATGGCATAGTAGATTTCAACACTAACCCTAAGGGGAAGCATTTATGAACGATCGTATTGTCCGTAGTAATGGCTACGAAGGCGTACTGTCAACTAACAAGGTTCTGCGTAACACTTATTTCCTGTTATCCCTGACCTTACTGTGGTCAGCCGTGGTAGCCGGTGTTTCAATGGCAATGAACCTGCCACATCCTGGCATCATCATCACCCTGGTTGGCTTTTACGGTTTGCTGTTCCTGACAGAAAAGAACCGTGACAGCAGCCTGGGGCTGGTCTTTACCTTCCTGCTCACTGGTTTCATGGGTTACACCCTTGGCCCAATCCTGAACATGTATATTGGCGCAGGTATGGGACATGTGATCATGCCGGCACTGGGTGGTACTGCACTGACCTTCATGGCCTGTTCTGCTTATGCACTGACTACTAAACGCGACCTGTCGTTCCTGAACGGCATGCTGCTGGCTGGCTTTATTGCTATTGTGGTTGCAGTAATTGCAAACATCTTCCTGCAAATGCCAATGCTGTCTCTGGTGATCAGCGGAATGTTTGTGCTCTTCTCTTCTGCGGCAATCCTGCTGACGACTCAGTCGATTGTTCGCGGCGGTGAGACAAACTATATCTCTGCAACCGTGACTTTGTATGTGTCTATTTACAACCTGTTCCTGAGCCTGCTGCAAATTCTGGGCATCATGGGCAGCGACGATTAATCTCGTCTATCACTGACAATGCCAGAAGCGCCCTACGGGGCGCTTTTTGTTTTTCTGCGATGCGGTAAATGGTCTTCAGTTAAGAGGCAATAGTGCGCAGAACACTTGCGAAGGACGTGCGATATCACTATCCTTGCCGGGCTAATAACTGTGAGACCGACCATGCTTGAATTTGACGGAAATGTTATCGACACCGACGCCCAGGGATATTTAAAGAATGTCAGCGACTGGACACCGGAAATGGTGCCCCTACTGGCGAAAGATGAAGGCGTTGAGCTCACTGACGCCCACTGGGAAGTAGTGACTTTTGTTCGTGAATTCTATTTGGAATTCAATACCTCACCCGCTATCCGCATGCTGGTGAAGGCAATGGCAAAAAAATACGGTGAAGAAAAAGGCAGTTCCAAGTACCTGTTCAAACTCTTTCCCAAAGGGCCGGCTAAACAAGCCACCAAACTGGCGGGTTTACCTAAACCGGCAAAATGTTTGTGATCCTATGGCCGGGGCAACGTTGCTTCGGCTAAATAATTTCAAATCCGTCAATCGCACGCCATTCAAGATCATCCCGGCTTACACTGTCCACCCGAGATGTGCGGGGACCACTTGCCAGCCAGTCTACCAATTGTTCAACTTTTTCGGCTTTACCGCACGCCAATACTTCGACGCTGCCGTCGGGTAAATTCTTCGCATAGCCGCTTACACCGATTTTCAACCCTTCATGCGCTGTATGAAAACGAAACCCCACCCCCTGAACATGGCCAGAGACTCTGACCAAGACGCAAATTTGTGACATATATCACCTCAAGATTAGTCCTATTTAAAAGATAAAATATTAGTATTCACTTACGCCACACCACCCCTATATTCAGGATGAAAAAATGAAAGAAGTTGCATTTCGATGGATTGATAAATATCTCATTCACCTCAGGCTGCAGGAGAAGTTCTACCTCTTGTTCTTATTGCCGCTTATCGGAATGATCACTGTAAGTGCAATTTTAGCTGATGCTGGGGAAAAGCAGTATCAATCACTTATCGCTCAAAAATTACAGGCTTCCGCTAAGTTGCTGTCCGAACTCAACGTTTCTCAGGCTGATGCGGCACGCTTGCTAAGCGGTTCAGATCTCACCATTGGACGTGGGATCGATGCGGTATCGGTGGCGGGAATGAATTACAGCCTGATTTCCACTGAGTCATCGGGCTTGTTTGACTACCTCACAGGGTTTCAGATTGGATTGGGTCTCTTTGTGGTATTCATGGCCTGTGCCATGGTGTACTACATCATGACCTTTATTGGTGGTGCGATGTTCACTACGCACAAAGCACTGTCGACCCTGGCTGATGGCGACCTGACGCAGCGCCTGAACTTTTTTAAAGTCCGGGATGAGTTCAGCACCATTGCCATCACTATCGACAAAGTGGCTGATCGTGAACAGCAACTGGTGCTGGCCACACAGGAAGCCACCGCACTGATGCAGCAAATCAGCAGCGAGCTTCGTCAGCGCTCGATGCAAACTGAAAACCTCTCAGCCGACCAACAAGCTCATCTGGACTCGCTGGCGAGTGCCACAGAAGAGATGGCCTCTTCAATTCGTGAAGTTGCCACCCATGCGCACGACACCTCAGCGCAGACCCAGGAAGCCCAGGACGTGACTGAACAGGGTCGCATCCAGGTCAGCAATACAAAGCAGGCCATCAATCAGCTGACTCGCGAAATTCATCAGGCCGCTGAAGCCGTTAATGCACTCGACAGTAATGCCGCAAAAATTGACGCAGTGGTCACCACCATCAATGCCATTTCAGAGCAAACCAACCTGCTGGCATTGAACGCCGCCATTGAAGCGGCCCGCGCTGGCGAGCAAGGGCGCGGATTTGCCGTGGTCGCGGACGAAGTGCGCACGCTGGCGGGCCGGACACAAACCGCGACCGTCGAAATCCAGCAGATGATTGAATCGCTGCAAAAAAACAGTCAGACCCTGATGGCCGTAATGCAGAGCACAGTCACCAACGCCGGTGAGAGTGAAACTCTGATGGGCTCGGTTGACCAGCAAATCACCCAGATATCGGAGCGAAATCAGCATATCTCAGATCGCAGTACGGAAATTGCGGCTGCCGCGGAGCAACAAGGTTCGGTCGCAGACGGAATTGCCAGCAGCGTTGAGCAGGTGCGGGAACAATCGCGCCAGGTCAAGCAAGTCATTGCCCACACGGCCAGTGATATAGAGCGCTTGAATCAACAGGCGCAGCAACTGGAAATGCTGATGAATGGCGTGAAAGCCTGATCCAGGGCTGCCCCGACATTGCTTCTTAGTTCCTCCCCCTTCTTCAAGGGGGAGGCTAGGAGAGGGTTACGTGGCGACCTCGATGAAATGCCCTACTTCGCGCTGGCGTAGATAAAACTCATCACTCCCAACTCAAGAGCTTTCGTTGGATTTTCCAATGGCAAATCGTGAGGTGTGTTGAAACACTACATATTGTCATATTTGCTGGCTCGTATTTAAGGTGATTCTCATTATAATCTTGGCTATTAAAATATTTGTCGCAATGTGGGAGATGAAATGGATTTTGGTGTTTCGATACTTGTATTAGTTGGCGCGGCAGCATTTTACTACTTTGTTTTATACTCAAAGCCGCAAGATGAAGATTGGCGAAAGCTGCCTACACTTGCAGAGTATTTATCAAAGCATCCAGACTGCAAAACGGATGACCCAGAAAATGCAAAATGTTACAGCTGTAGTTCTGATAATGTTATCTTTCAGCCGCTAACTGTGCATGAAGATCCTCGTTACAAGCATATTTGCCTTTCTTGCAAAAAAGCTCTTTTTAGAAGCAAAGCGATAATGTCTTAGTTTTGTCGGTTAACTTCAGTTCAGGCTCGGATTGAGTATAAGAATATTAGTTATTCGTTATCAAAATTGTGTGGCGAAAGCAAAAGAGCTTAAACAGCGGTTAACGCAACTGACCAGCCTAGCTGATTGCTCATTTTGCTCAGTCAGCAACGCTTTTCTTCTCAGCACCAATGGTAGTGTTCAAAGTTTTGTGTCTTTTCCTACACTTCCTAAAAACGGGGGGAGACACATCATGGCTGATAAATACGA